>JABFYB010000384.1 GCA_013361475.1 Hamadaea sp. | reverse complement strand
CCGCCGAGGACCTCCTGCCACCGCGCGGGCAACGAGTGGCGGCGGCCTTGGACCGTGCGGATACGCGTGAGCCAGTGGTCGAGCATGACGTCGGCGAGCGCGGTGGCGGCCTCCCCGTCGGTGTCGGAGAACCGGATGTCGGCCCGCTTGACCCGCCAGGGGCGGCGGCGGCCGGGGCCGGTCTCGATCTCCTCGACGAACCCGTAGCGGCCGAGCGTCCGCAGGTGGAAGGCGCAGTTGGTGGGGGAGACGCCGATCAGCTCGCTCGCCTCGGTCGCGGTGAGGCTGGGGTGGAGGTTGAGCACCTCCAACAGGGCCAGGCGAGTCGGATGGGCGAGTGCGCGCATTGTCCGGGCGTCCATGCCGGAAAGTCTACTCTTTCGGAAGAACTGTTTCGAGCGTAGTGTTTCGAGCATGACGATCGATGTTGCACTTCGTGAGCCGACCCCCGCCGACGCCGAGCAGTTCCACGCCTTCGCGGCCCATCCGCTTGTCCTGCCGACGGTCGACGCCGCGCAGGTGCCGTCCGTCGAAGACGTGCGGACCTTCCTGACTCAGCTGGCCGCGCAGCCGAACTCGCCGCGCAAGGAGCGCGCGATAGTCGTCGGCGGGGTAGTGGTCGGCTCCATCGGGCTGACGATCGAGGGGTCGGAAGGCGAACTCGGCTACGTCGTCCACCCCGATCACTGGGGCCGTGGAGTGGCCACGCAAGCGGCGATGTTGATGGTGCACCACGGATTCGCCGAGCTCGGCCTCACCCGGATCTACGCCAAGTTCTCGCGGGAGAACCCGGCGTCGGTGCGCGTCATCCAGAAAGCCGGGTTTCACCAGGTGGACGAGACGACCTGGGAGATCACTCGCTAGGCGGCCGGAGATCCACATCCGGATCCGTGTCGGAAAAGGCCCGCGAGGCGACACCGAATGGGATGTGGATCATCGCCAGAGCGCCGTCCTTCAGAAAGCCAGGGCGCCGTCGTTCAGATCGGCGGCCAGGGGAGGACGCGGCGATCCGGGTCGGGCTGTGGGAAGACGCCCAGCGTCGTGAGCATCCCGATCCGGTCGGCCAGCGCGGAGATCTCGGTGACGGTCAGGTGATCGTCGAGCAGCCCGTCGAGGCTCAGACCCTTCAGATCGGCGCGGAGGTCGTCGGGGATCTCGCGACCGGCGAAGCCCCACAAGACGGTGCGCAGCTTGGGTTCGCTGTGGAAGCAGATCCCGTGGTCGACGCCGTACACCCGGTCGCCCGCGGCGAGCACGTGCCCGCCCTTGCGATCGGCGTTGTTGACGACCGCGTCGAACAACGCCATCCGCGCCAGGGCCGGCAGATCCGCGTGCGCGAGCACGAACGCGTCGCCCTCCTCGTCGCGGGCGCTCGCGATCGGAAACCAGCCCTCGGGCACGGCGTACGCGGGGATGAAGCCGACCGGAGGCTCGTCCAGCTCGTCGATCCACAACTGGCACATGCCGGGTCCCAGCGGTCCGTCGCGCAGCACCGTCGGCGGCACGACGTTCCAGCCGAGCGCCTCGCTCACCAGGTACGCGGCCACTTCGCGACCGGCGAGCGTACCGTCCGGGAAGTCCCAGAGCGGGGCCTCTCCGCGTACCGGCTTGTAAACCGCGCGGGCCTCGGCGCCCTCATGGGTGAGGATCACGCGGAGCGTGGTGTTGGACGCGTCGACCAGGCGGCCCTCGATCTCCATCTCACCGTGGGTGAGCAGAGCGATCTCACCTGCGGTGGTAGCCATTGTTCCGCGGGCAGAGGTGGCCGGCGGGGTCGAGCGGCTGACCGCACAACGGGCACGGCGGGCGGCCGGCGGCGAGCACCCGCTTGGCGCGGTCGACGAAGTCCCGTACGCCTTGCGGCGTCAGGCGAACCCGCAGCCGATCGAGATGGTCGGGGATCTCGCCGGCCTCGTCCTCGGGGGCGTCGGTCTCGGCGTCGGCGTCGAACTCGGCTTCCTCGACGGCGATCGCCTCGATGATGACCGAGGTCTCCTCGACGTCGTAGGCCAGCCCGAGCGTGCCGACCCGGAACTCCTCCTCGACGGGGGAGTCGAGCGGCTCGTTGTCGACGATCGCCGACGACTCCGGCAGTTTGAGCCCGAACCGGCTGTGCGCCTCGGCGAGCAGCTCCTCGAGCTTCTCGGCGAGCAACGACACCTGCACCTTTTCCAGCGCGACACTGACCACCCGGCCCCCGCCGCGCGCCTGCAGGTAGAAAGTCCGCTCCCCGGGCGGACCCACGGTGCCGGCCACGAACCGCTCGGGCGGGTCGAACGCGAACACCTGATGAGTCATGCTCCGACCTTAGCCTCCCGCATTCCCAACCGTGCACCCGGCGCGCTTGTTCCCGCCGCACCCAGGTGGGGCGTCGCCGGGGGCCGGATAGGCTGGCGGAATGGAATCATGGTCCGCTCCCGAGGTGCCCCGCCTGCCCGGCGCGGGCCAGCCGCTGTACCTGTTCGATTCGGCCCGCCGAGACAAGTTCCCGAGCCGGCCGGACGGCCGCGCCGGGCTCTATGTCTGCGGCATCACGCCGTATGACGCGACCCACCTCGGGCATGCCGCCACGATGATCACCTTCGACCTGGTGAACCGCCTCTGGCGCGACGCCGGGCACGAGGTCGTCTACGTCCAGAACGTCACCGACATCGACGATCCGCTGCTGGAGCGGGCCGCCCGCGACCACGAGGACTGGGTCGTCCTGGCGATGCGGGAGACGGCGCTGTTCCGCGAGGACATGGAGGCGCTGCGGATCATCCCACCGGAGCATTACGTCGGCGCGGTCGAGTCCATCCCGGTCATCGCGGAGAAGGTGCAGGAACTGCTCGAGCGGGGAGTCGCGTACCGGCTCGACGACGGGACCGGCGACGTCTACTTCGACATCAGCGCCGCGCCCCGATTCGGTTACGAGTCCAACTTGTCGCGCGAGCAGATGCTGGCCTTCTTCGCCGAGCGCGGCGGTGACCCGGAGCGCGCCGGCAAGCGTGACGCCCTCGACCCGTTGCTGTGGCGGGGCGTACGCCCCGACGAGCCGTCGTGGCCGGGTGGTTCGCTCGGCCCGGGCCGCCCCGGCTGGCACATCGAGTGCGCCGTCATCGCGATGACGCTGATCGGCGACACCGTGGAGGTGCAGGGCGGCGGCAACGATCTGCTGTTCCCGCACCACGAATGTTCGGCCGCGCACGCCGAGGTGCTCTCCGGCGTCGAGCCGTTCGCCCAGCACTACGTGCACGCCGGGATGATCGGGCTGCACGGCGAGAAGATGAGCAAGTCCCGGGGGAACCTGGTCTTCGTCTCGCGTCTGCGAGCCGACCACGTCGACCCGAACGCGTTGCGGCTCGCCCTCGTCGCCGACCACTACCGCGCCGACCGTCAGTGGACCGACGACCTGCTCAAGGCGGCCGAGCAACGGCTGGCCCGCTGGCGAGCAGCTGCGTCGGCGCCCGCCGGCCCGTCCGGCGCCGCTCTCCTGGCCGGAGTACGCACAGCGCTCACCGACGACCTGGACACCCCGAAGGCGCTGGCGCTCGTCGACGAATGGGTCGACGGGGCA
>JABFYB010000024.1 GCA_013361475.1 Hamadaea sp. | reverse complement strand
TTCCGGCCTACGATGTCCCGGTACTGTCCGTGGTCATCCAGCGGAGGGCGTCTTGAAGCTCTTGCTCACATCCGGCGGCGTCACGAACCCCAGCATTCACGCGGCGCTCGTGCGGCTGCTCGGCAAACCGGTCGCCGAGTGCCGCGCCCTCGTGGTCCCGACAGCGCAATGGGGTCACCCGATGTGCGGTCCCACGTCGGTACGCGGTCTGGTGGCCGCCGAACCGAACTTCCGGCACTTCTCCGGCCTCGGCTGGGGATCGCTGGGAGTCCTCGAACTCACCGCACTGCCCACCATCGGCACGGAGCGCTGGATCCCGTGGGTCCAGGAGGCCGACGTGCTCCTGGTCGACGGCGGCGACGCGACCTACCTGTGTCACTGGATGCGGGAGTCCGGGCTGGCCGACCTGCTGCCGTCGCTGCCTGATCTGGTCTGGGTCGGCGTCAGCGCCGGAAGCATGGTGATGACGCCGCGGATCGGCGACTACTTCGTCGAGTGGCCTGGTGCGCCGGACGATCGCACGCTCGGTGTCGTCGACTTCTCGATCTTCCCGCACCTGAATCTGTTCCCGACGAACACCCCGGCCGACGCGGAGCGGTGGGCCGCCGGCCTCGGCAATCCGGCGTACGCGATCGACGAGCAGACGGCCGTCCAGGTCGTGGACGGTTCCGTCGAGGTGATCTCCGAGGGGCAGTGGACCAAGTTCGGCTGACGACCCGCCCGTTATCGGTGGCGAGGCCGGCTAGGTCCGCGTCGTGCGTACGCCGGCCTCGGCGGCGGCCTGGTCGACCTTCGCCCAGTACGCCTCGCGAGCGGCGACGTCGATCGGCTGCTCATACTCGGCCGTCGTCCCGGTGCGGCCGTCCAGCTGTTCGCGCAGGATGTCGGCGTGGCCGGCATGCCGCGTGGTGTCGTTGAGGCTGTGGACCATGACGTTGAACAGCTTCACCTCGGGACTCGGCCACCACGGTACGTGACCTGGCGCGTCGACGGGCAACGCGTCGATGGTCGCGTCGACGTGCTCGCAGACGGCTCGATGCAGCGCCAGGATGTCCGCGCGCGTCTCGTCGGCCGCGGCCCAATGCTCGTTCTCCCAGGCGCCCGCCTCGTTCCAGCGCGGCACCGGCCCGGCGAACGGCCGACCGAAGACTTCACCGAAGTACCTGGCATCCGAGTACGCCCGGTGCTTGACCAGCCCGAGGAGGTTGGTCCCGGTCACCGTCAAGGGGCGCCGGACGTCGTACTCCGAGAGCCCGTCGAGCTTCCAGACCAGCACCTCACGAACGGCGCGCAGCTGACCGTGGAGGTACGCCTTGGCGAAGTCGTCGATCATGGCGGCCAAGTCTGCCAGGAAACAGCCGGGTGGGTGGGGCAGGAGACCCGGCCCACCCGGCATTGCTCAAACCTTGACGAGAGGTTCGGATTCGACGGTCGGAGTAATAGTCGCCGCTCTACGCAACGACGTGAGCGCTACGACGGCGGCCAGGAGCATGATCGCCGCGCTGGTCCACACCGCTGTGTGCATGCTGGCGACGAAGGCCCCCCGGGCCGAGCGCAGCAGCTCCGAAGCCGCGTCCGGGGGTAGCTGCGCCGCAGTGGCGACGGCGCCGCCGAGGGTTTCCCGGGCGGTTCCGGGGATGTGGTCGCCGAGGTGGGCGCGGTACACCGCGGTGGCGACGCTGCCGAGGATCGCGATGCCCAGCGCACCACCGAACTCGGTCGCGGTCTCCATGAGCGCCGACGACGCCCCGGCTCGGTCGGGCGGGACCGTGCCGACGGCCAGCTCGGTGGCGATGGACAGCACCACGACGATGCCCGCCGCGTACAGTGCCGATCCGATCAGCCACACCCATAGTCCGGACTCGACGGGCACCGCGCTGAGGACGGCGAATCCAGCGGCGGCGACGATGAAGCCAGCGGCGATGATCTTCGCTCGGTCCACCCCTCGCCGGGCCAGGGTGGATGCGATCGGGGCGGCCACGCCCACCCCGGCGGACGGCACGAGGCTCCACAGTGCGCCCTTCAGCGGGCTCATGCCGAGCACCAACTGCAGGTACTGGGTCGACAAGACGGCGAAGCCGATCATCGCGAACGTCGCGAGCAGGCTCACCGCCACCGAACCGGCGAACGCAGGGCGGCGCAGGACGGCCAGGTCCAGCATCGGGTCCGGCCGGCGCTGCTGACGCCACAGGAACACCGCCGCGACGGCCAGCCCCACCGCGATGGCGACCACCCTGGTCGCGTCGACGCCGTGTGCGGCGATCTCCTTGATGCCCCAGATGACCGGCACGACGGCCGCGATCGAGAGCAGGGCGCTGCCGAGGTCGAACCGGCCGCTCCCGGAGGTGCGGTACTCCGGCAACAGGATCGGCGCCAGGATCAGCAGCAGGACCATCGCCGGAATGTTGATGAGGAAGACCGAGCCCCACCAGAAGTGTTCGAGCAGCAGGCCGCTGATGATCGGGCCGAGCGCGATGCCGAAGGTCATCACGGCGGTCCAGACGGCGATCGCGCTCGAACGCTGCTTGTCGTCGTGGAACATGTTCCGGACCAGTGCCAGCGTCGACGGCATCAGCGTCGCGCCCGCGATGCCGAGGACCGCTCGCGCGCCGATCAGCATGGACGCGCTGCCGGCGTATGCCGCCAATGCGGACGCCGCGCCGAAGCCGAGCGCGCCGATCATCAGCAGGCGTCGCCGGCCGATGCGGTCGCCGAGCGCCCCCATCGTGATCAGGAATCCGGCCAGCACGAACCCGTAGATGTCGAAGATCCAGAGTTGCTCGGTGCTGCTCGGCGCGAGGTCGCGGCTGATGAAGGGCACCGTGAAGTAGAGGACCGAGACGTCCATCGAGACCAGCAGCAGCGGCAGGATCAGCACGGCGAGCCCGATCCACTCCCGCCGTCCGGCTCGCGGCGGCGCACTTGTGTCTTGCAAGGCTTCCTCCAGGCGCGGCGAATTTACTGCGTAAGGGTTACGCGATACTGCTTAAGTATTACGCAGTACTAGGATGAGTTCAAGCCCGGAGAAGTAAGGCAGCAACGATGACCGAGACCAGCAGCCCGGTGCCCAGCGCGTTACAAGCGGCCTGGGGCCTGCGGGAAAAGCCCACCAAGGGGCCGAAGCCGACACTGAGCGCCGATCGGATCGTCGCGGCCGCCCTCGACATCGCCCGGGCCGAGGGCTACCCCGCGGTGTCCATGCCCCGGCTCGCCAACGAGCTGTCGACCTCGGCGATGGCCCTCTACCGGCACGTCGCCAACAAAGACGAACTGGTGCTGCTGATGATGGAGGCGGCAGCGGGCGAACCACCGGCGCCGAAAGCGCCCGGCGAAACCTGGCGAGCGGCGGTCGAGCGCTGGGCGTACGCCATGGTCGACCTGTATCGCGAACATCCCTGGCTGCCGCATGTGCCGGTCGCCGCGCCACCGGCCACCCCGCGGCAACTCGCGTGGATGGAGATCGGACTCCGTGCCCTGGCCGAAACGGACCTCACGGAGAAGGAGAAGCTGTCGCTCCTGATGATGATCAACGGCTACATCCGCTACGACTCCTTGATCCGCGGCCAGATGATCGACGCGGCACGGGCGGGCGGTCAGCCGGTGGAAGCGTCCTTCGCCCAGTTCAGCGCGCTGATGCGGCACCTGGTGCAGGCCGATCGATTTCCCATGCTGCGGCAGGCGATCGACGGCGGCGCGATGGACCAGCCCGATGATCCGGCGAGCGATCTCGTCTTCGGGTTGGCCCGCATCCTGGACGGGATCGCCGTCTTCGTCGAAGCCCGCACGGGACGCGACGCGGCGACGCGGTAGCCCGCGACGCGGGTGCCGGCCGGCCGGAAAGCCCGCCGGCACCCTTCCTAGGGACTTCGATTCGGCTCATAGCCGAGAGAGCGCTCGGTCGCTGATGAACACCTCCATCCCGAATTGTTCGGCGCGCCGGGTGGCGAAGGCGGCCAGTCCGTCACTGTCCGCGTAATCCAGCGCGTACAGGTCCAGGTCCAGCTCGGCGAGGCCTTCGGCGATCTGGGCGTGATGCTCCAGCACGTCCTGCGGCCACGGGGCGTACCCGTCGCCGATCCACCGCACCGAGAAGGATTCGAAAAGCACTCCGTTCACCAGTTCGGCGAGGTCCGGCAGCATGCCGAAGCCGCGGTTGGCCAGGATGTAGGCCGATCCGGCGGTCCTGCGCAGGTCGCTGATCAACGCGAGCAGGTGCGGGACGTCCTGCGGATAGGTCAGCTCGACGTTCAGCGTGTCGAGGAACAGACCGTCGAAGCCCATCGCCAGCGCCGTGTCCGCCTGGTTCAGGATGTTCTCGACCCAGCCCGGATGGTCGACGTGGACGAAGTGGCCGCCCCAGTCCGGATTACGGTCGTCGCGCTGCCAGGGCGCGGGCGGCCCCTGGTCCTCCGACAGCGACAGGTACGCCAGAGTGCGTACGCCGCGCTGCCGCAAGTGGATGAGATCGCGCGCGCTGTAGAAGTCCGGCTGCAGCACCACCGTGCGGTATTCGGCGAGCCGGTCGAGGTGCCCGTTGCCGTAATAGAACGCGATCGACTTGCGCCGGTTGGTGAGCCGCATCGAGGCCCGATACCAGTCGCGGGTGCGGATGACGCCCTCGGCGAGGCTGACCTTCGGTTCGTAGCCGGTCAGCCGCCGCAGCAGCGACAGGTCGGGCCAGCGGCGGCTCACGGAGCCCGACGGCGCGGGTTCGGCGTGGACCGTGGCGACGTGCCCGGTCGCCTCCAGCACGAGGGTGGCCAGGTCGACGATCTTGGTGGTCTCGGTGTCGTTGCCGATGTGCACGATCCGGCGGCTCGCCTTCGGGCTCTGCATCAACTGCAGCACGGCCTCGACCGCGTCGTCGATGTAGCAGAACGCCCGGTACTGGTCGGCGCCCGGAACGGCGAACGGCTCCTCGCCGTTCATCGCGCGCATCAACATCTCGGGAATGACGTGGTCGCCGCCCATCCGCGGGCCGTACACATTGTGGAACCGTCCGATGACCAGGTCGAACAACTTCGCGGTGGCGCCGTGGAGCAGCGCCGCCTCGCCGAGCAGTTTGCTCGTCGCGTACGCGAACCGCGGCGCGGCGATGTCGGAGATCATCAACGGGACGTTCTCGCTCGTCGGGATGCCCACGACGCCCGCTTCGACGCCGCCGGCGTACACCTCGCTGGTCGAGGCGAAGAAGACCCGGCCGTCCTCGACGGGGCGGATCCAGTCCAGCAGGTGCATCACGGTCAACGTGTTCACCCGGATGACCCGCGCCGGATCGCGCTCCACGTTGCGTACGCCCACCACCGCCGCCAGCAGGTAGACCTGATCCCAGCCGTGCTCGAGGCCGGCCCACGCGTCGGGCGAGGTGAGGTCGGCCGAGATCACGGTGACCGCCGGATGCTCGCAGACGGCGGTGAGGTCGTGGTCGTGCCGAGCGCGGGAGAAGTCGTCGACGATGCAGACCTGGTGCCCGTCGGCGGCCAGGCGGCGAGCCAGGTGGAGCCCGATGAACCCCGCGCCGCCCAAGAGAAGCGTCCTCATACCAATGCTCCCGTCCGGTAACCGAGCCCGGCGTATCGGATGCCCGCCGCGGTCAGCGCCTTCTCGTTCAGGATTCGCCACGAGTCGTAGACCACGGCCGGCTGCCCGTACGTGATCAGGTCTTCGACCCGCAGCCCGCGATAGTCGGGGTGATCGGTGACGACCAGGACACCGTCGCTGTCGCTGAACGCCTTCTCCAGGCTGATCGGCTCGCCCCCGTAGGCGCGGATCACGTCTGGAGTCACCATCGGGTCGTGCCCGAGCACCGTCAGCCCGGCCGCCTGGAACACCGGGAGCATCGCCGCGATCGGCGTTCCGCGCATGTCGTCGGTCGGCGGACTGCCCTTGTACGCCCAGCCCAGCACGGCCAGTCGCCGCCCCGCCGTCGAGCCGTGCCGCTCGGCGAGCAGGCCCACCATCTGTCGTGCCACGTGCAGGGGAAGATGTTCATTGAGTTCACGCGCCCGCTCGATGAGAAACGTGTCCTCGCCGGGAGAACTGGCGAGCATCAGATAAGGGTCCTTGGACAGGCAGCCGCCGCCGACGTAGCCGGGCCGCGACAGGTCCGGTCTCGGATAACCGAGGTTGGCGGCGCGGATCATCTCGAGCGGATCGATCCCGTGCTGTTCGGCGATCAGCGCCATCTCGTTGCCGAAGGCGTAGATCAGATCGGTGTGGCAGTTGTTGGCGAGCTTGACCATCTCAGCCGCCTCCAAACTGGACACCGGCACGACGAGTCTGGCCAGCTGGCTGAAGACCTCGACGCCGGCGGCGACGCTGGCGTCGTCGAGGCCGCCGACGATTTGCGGCAGCTCGACCAGCTCCCGCAACGCCTGACCCTGGATCGTGCGCTCCGGCGCCATCGCCAGCAGCGGTTCGTCCCAGGCGGCGGTCAGGATCGGCAGCACGACTTCCCGGCAGGTCCCGATCGGCACCGTGCTGCGCACCACGACCAGCGTGCCGGGGGCACACCACTTGGTGACGTCGGCGACCGCGGCGGCGATGTTCCGCAGGTCCGGCTCATGCGTGACCGGGTCGACCGGGGTCGAGACGCAGATGACCGCCGCGTCGAGCCCCTCGCCGGGGAGCTGCCGGCCCACGAGGATGCGCTCGCCCGCGTACCGGCGGAGCACCTCGTCCACGCCGGGCTCGAAGATGTGCGCCCGGCCCTGCGCCAACCCGTCGACGACGTCCGGCTGCACGTCCACGGCGTGGACGCGGTGCCCGGCCCGGGCGAGCGCGGCAGTGAGGGTGAGCCCGACATAGCCCAACCCGATGATCCCGATGTTCTTCGGCACTTTCCAGATCCTCCATAGTGATCAGCAGCTGACCCCGATGCGGTCCAGCTCCCGGACGCCGACGTAGCCGGCGAACCGTTCCTTGCGGTAGCGGGCGCACAGCGTCCGCACATGGCCCGGGTTCACCGCGTAGTCGACGGCGAGCACGAATTTGCCGTCGTCGCGCAGCGCCTCGACGTCGGCGAGGTTCTCGGCGCAGTAGCGCTGCTCGCACCGCTCGTCGGTGGCCCGATAGAAGAGTTCCTCGATGCCGACGCCGTCGATCGCGTCGGTGTAACCGGCCTGGTGGCGTAGCTCCGGCGAGTTCTGCGGGACGATGCGGAAGCCGGGGCGGACGGCTTTCGCGTACCGGCTGATCCGCACGATCAGGTCGCTCATCGCACGGGCGAGACGATCCCGGTCCCAGACCGGCACACGGGCGAGGTCGATCTCCTCGTACGCGAGCGGCGTGTCCAGATAAGCCCCGTCGAACCCGGCCGCCAGCGCCCGATCCAGCCGGGGCCGGACGACCAGATCCCACCACGCCGGATCCCAGTAGCGGCCGAAGCGTTCGCCGGGCCAGTCCGGCCACTCGTTGAGCAGCAACCCCCGATCCCGGACCGCGGGGAAGTCGGCCCGGAAATCCTCGATGCCGCCGATCTCGAAGTACGCCAAGACAGTCGTCCCGGCGGTACGCAGTGAGGTGATCTCGTCGGCGTGGAAGTAGTCGGCCGCGCTGTCGCGAGCCAGATCGATCACCGCGTACGGGGGCCGGCGGGCCACGATCTCGTCGAGCCGGCCGCCCGGGTAACCCTGCAGCTGGTAGATCCAGCCGTCGTCGGAGACGGCCGGTGCGGAAGCGGGCACGGTGCAACCGCCGGCGGCCAACGCCAGCGCGACCACAGCGGGACGCACGCCTTTCATGCGTCGGCCGACCCCGCCCACAGCGCCTTGATCGAATCGTCGAGGTCGTACGCCGGTCGCCAGCCCAGAATCGATCTGGCCCGGGTGATGTCGGCGCACATCCAGCTCACCTCGGCCGATCGGGCCGAACTCGCCCCGGTCTCCTTCACCTCACCGGTGAACCCGGCCAGGCGAGCCACCGTCTGCACGGCGACGCGGGTCTGCACCGCCTTCCCGCTGCCGATGTTGAGGACCCGGATCGGCAGCCGCGGCGCGAGGAGCGCGGCGGCGACCGCCCTCCCCACGTCGCGAGCGTCCACGAAGTCGCGGTACGCCGACAACGGACCGAACGTCACCGACGCCCATCCCCGTGCCGTCGCGCGGCGCAACTGCGTCGTGGCCCGCCCGAGCAGACCGGCTTCCCCGGATCCCGTGCCGATCGGGTTGAACACCCGAAGCGTCACGCCGTCGACCCGTCCCTCGGCGGCGGCCATGCTGACCAGGCGCGTCGCGGTGAGGTGACTGAGCCCGTAGGCGCCGACCGGCCGGGACGGATCGGTCTCGGCGACGGGATGCCGGAACGGAACCGGCCCGTACTCGCCGGCCGATCCGAGGCGTACCAGGCGGATCGGCGCGGTCGTCGCGGCGATCGCGTCGAGGAGCTTCGCCGTGACGAGTGTGTTGGCCTGCACCAACTCGGTGAGGTCGCCGTCGAGCAGCCCGGTGCAGTTGACGACGGCCGTCGGCCGCTCGTCGGTCAGCAACCTCGTGATCTCCTCGACCGGGGCCGTGACCAAGTCGCACCGGTCCCGGCCGGGACAGCTGACCTTGAGCCGGGGCTGATCCAGGAGCGCGCGGTGCACGTGGCCACCGAGAAACCCCGAGGCGCCCAGCAACAGAATCCGGTTCATCTCGCCTCCACCAGCACCCGATCCGGTTCGGGCAGCAGGAGTTCCTGCAACGTGGCGAAGTCCCGGTTGGCCTCGTCATAGTCGTCCGGCCGGCCGATGTCGAGCCAGAAGCCGCCGAAGTCGTAGCTGACCGGCGGCTGCCGCCGCGCGATGAGATCCAGGATGAGCTGGTCGAAGCCGAGCGCCCGGCCCACCGGATACGGCTGCAGGGTGTCGCGGGACATTCCGTAGACGCCCATGCTGACCCGGTAGGTGAAGGACGGCTTCTCGGTGAAACCGACGACTCTGCGGTTCTCCAGGGTCAGTACGCCGAACTCGATCCGGGTCGTGCGCGGTGACGTGGCGACGGTCAGCGGAACTCCGCTGCGCCGGTGGGTGGTGAGGAGATCGGCGAAGTTCAGGTTGGTCAGCACGTCGCCGTTCATCACGAGGAACGTCTCAGGCAGCCGATCCTTCAGCCCGAACAACGGCCCGACCGTGGACAACGGGCTGCTCTCTTCCGCGTAGTCGATCTGCATGCCCCAGCGAGAGCCGTCCCCGGCGAAGGCCCGAATGAGCCGGCCCAGGTGGTTGATCGCCAGTGTGGCCGAGGTGAAGCCGCCCGCGGACAGCTGGCACAGGATGATGTCGAGGATCGAGTGGTTGTCGCCGATGGGTACCAGAGGCTTCGGCAGAGCGGTCGTGTAGGGCTTGAGCCGGGCTCCTTTGCCTCCCGCCAGGATTACGGCATGCATGGCGGAACCTCCTTCGTCGTGTGCGGATGGTCAGACGTCATCGCCGGTGCCCCCAGACCTGACCGATCTGGCGGCACGCGGGGGCCAGGGTGAGCGTCAGCAGAAGTGCGGTGGTGACGGCGAACACCTCGGCGGCGTGCGACGCGGAGTCACCGACCGCGGCGATCGCGGCGGCGAACGCGGCCAAGCAGCCGAGCAGGCTGCCGCACAGCCACGCCTGATGGCCCAGATTCGCCAGGAGGAAGGCCAGGAAGTACGCGCCGGCCAGCAGGATCGACGCCCCCGCCAAGACGATGACCGGGCGACTGAGCCGGTCGGCGACGGCGAGCGCCGCCAGCAGCACGGCGGCGAGCAGGCCGACGCCGGACAGGCAGGTGCCCAGCCCGACGAACATCAGCCGACGGGCCTTGATCGCGAACTGGTCCGGCCGGGCCACCTTGAACAGCAAGGCGTGCGCCCGATCGCCGAAGCGATGCGCCTGCCATTCCACGATGCCCATGCCGGCGATCACCGGCAGGGCGCCGAGCGCGATGACGACGTCGCCGGACAGCAGGTAGAACTGGGGATAGAGGAAGTAGGCCGCCGTCAGCGCGGTGAACCCCGAGACGAGGACCAGCCGGCGCAGGTTCAGCCGCATCATCGGCCACAGTGGAGGTTCCGGCTGGGCCGGCGTACGCGTCGTGGCGTGCAACGCGAGACCGAGCAAGAGCGCGACCGCCGCCATCGCGACGACCACCATGGGCTGGACCAGTCCGGGGAGGACGGTCAGGCAGAGGACGCCGCCCAGCGCAGCCGGTGCCATCGCGGCGAAGATCCACCACTCGTGCCGGTAGAACACGAGCGTCGTCACGCTCATCTGGTACGCCGTCAGGCCCACCGCGAGCACGACGGCGGGGCCGGCGTTCCCGATGGTCAGCCATCCGAGTACGCCGCCGGCCGGAAGCGCAGCCAGCGTCGACCATCGCAGGACCCGCCCGGCCGACCCGGGGCGGCCGGTGCCGACGAGGTGATATCCGAGCCACGCGGCAGTCCCGCTCCAGGCCCAGCTCAGCCAGGCGACCAGCAGGACGCCTCGCAGCAGCGCGGTCTCGCCCAGTGACGCCAGGACCACCGGGAAGATCACCGTCGGCAGGAGATACAACGCTCCGTGACCGAGATCGCGGGCGTGCTGGACCGGAGCCGGGGGAGACGGCTGCTCGACGCTCGCCGGGTCGGCGCGACGATAGACCTCCTGAGCGAGGTCGAACACGTCGGCGTAGCCGTACTCCACCCGAGCCGCCCGGTCGCTCATCCCGTCGGCCTCCAGCCAGGCCGCGACCTGGAGCGGGTCGACAGCACGCCGGACGACCGGGCGAATGCGCTCCACCAGGAAGTCCACCGGATCCGCGCTACCGATCCGGGCGAGTAGCGAGCTGACGTCGGCCGTGGCGTCATCGGCGGCTCTACGCGCCCGCGGCATCAGCGCCCCGGAACTCATGCGACCCCGCCTGCGCCGGCCACCGCGGCCCGGCCGATGACCCGCAGCCGGGCCGCGCGCTGGACCGTGGGGACCGGCAGCGCCTGACTCTGGGGCGCCACGGCCGCTTGGGGCTGCGCCGCCAGGGCCTCGTACACCTGCCGGTAGGCGCGCAGCGAGTCGGCCAGCGTGAACCACTGCGTGACCCGCGCCCGCGCCGTCTTCGCCATCCGATGCCGGAGCTCGTGATCGGTGAGGATCTTCGTGAGCGCGTCGGCGACGGCCAGTGGGTCACGCGGGGCCACGACGAAGCCGGCGTCGGCGACCGCCTCCGACACGCCCCCGACGTTGGTGCAGACCATCGCCCGGCCGCAGGCCATCGCCTCGACGACGGCCACCGGGAAACCCTCGGAGATACTGGTCAAGGTGACGACGGTGCCCGCGTGGTACGCCGTGACCGGTGACTCCACCGATCCTTCGAACGTGACGACCCGCGAGAGCCCGAGGTCGTCGGCGAGCTGGCGGCAGCTGGCCGCGTACGCCTCGTCACCGGGACCGGCGGCGCCGAAGATGCGCAGCCGGGCGCCCCGAACCCGGGGAACCACGCGGGCGAAGGCCCGGATGAGCGTGTGCACGTCTTTGAGCGGGTTGATCCGGCCGAGGTAGACGACCGTCGGCTCGGCGGGCTCGCCGTCGGCGACCGGGAACTGCGCCAGCTCGACGCCGTTGTACATGGTCCAGATCCGGTCCGGGTCGGCGCCGAACTGCTGCTGCCACCGCCGGTTGTAGTCGGAGTGCGGGGCGAGCACGTCCGCGATGAGGTACCCGGCCGCGGCCAGCGACCGGAAGAAGCCCAGCAGCAGCGTCCGGACCGCCGGCGGGGCGTCGGAGTCCACATACTCCAGGTAGCGCTCGCGGAGGTAGATGCCGTGTTCACTCAACACGACCGGCGTGCCGTCGCGCCACTTGGCAGCCATCGCCACCAACATGCTCAGCCCGTTCATGGAGGAATGCACGAGGTCACAGCGTGGTGGCGGCACCGTGAGTGGGCGCAGCAGGTGACCGAGCACGTCGGCGGCGTACGCCGCTTCGGCCAGCGGCAGATCCCAGTCGCGCAGCTTCCGGGCGGTGTCGACGAGCTGGCGGATGGACCGGTTCGTCGTGAGGGCGGCGTACGGGTCGCCACCGGCGGCCGCGAAGTCGTAGACCGCCCGCAGGCCCAGCAGGAATCGGCTCTGCTTGACCGCGGTGGCGCTGGAGCGGATCTCCGGCGGTGTCAGGATCGCGGCGAGCAGCGTGTCGTACGCCGCGGCGAACCGGTCGGCCTGGGCGGCGGCCGGCTCCCGTCCCGGTCGGCCCGCACCCCAGACGGGTATGCACTGCAGCGAGTCGAGGTTGTCCGGGGCGGGCCACAACGGCTTTTCGGTGCCGTCCACGGTGAGGGCCACCATGTCCCACCGGTACTCCGGGAACCCGCGTATCAACTGGTCGCACCAGGTGCTGACGCCGCCGACGGCGTACGGGTAGGTCCCTTCGGAGACGAGTGCGATCTTCATAGCCGGGGCCGCATCGACACGGTGAGTGGCGTGTTCGCCACGAGCGTGAGCTGTGCCGACACGTCGTTGCCATAGGTGGTCGCACCGCCGGTCTGTGCGCCGCACAGGGTGAGGCTGCCGGCGACGGGCGAGGTCAGCGTGACGGTGGCGGTCGCGGCGTCGTAAACGGGGTCCACGCTGGCGGCGAGCTGGGCGAAGTGGGCCGTGCGAGCCTGCGCGTACGCGGCCAGGGCGGGCCAGCCGGGGCTGAGCACCGGGACCGAGTAGTAGGAGCTGTACTTGGCCAGCAGCTGGTCGGCCCAGTCGGTGAGCAGCGTGCGGCCGCTGCCGTAGTCGCGCAGGTTGCCGATGTGGAACGTGGTCGTGTAGGACGTCCCGGAGGCCAGCCGCAGCAGCGCCTGGTCGGTTTCGTAGCCGATGATCTGGTTGTAGGTCAGGTTCGTCGACCAGTACGGGAACTTGCCGTTCGGCCCGTAGAACGAGTTGTAGAAGTACGTCTCCTCGGCCGGCGTGGTGGAGAAGTAGGCGATGTTCGTCGGCCAGTCCGGCACGATGCTCAAGTTCGGGGCCATCGGGTGTGCCGTCACGCAGTTGAAGCAGGGCGGCTGGTGGCTCGGGAACGACATGTTGCCGTGCAGGTACTTCACGCCGAGGTCGGTGGCGGCGCGCAGCAGGTCGGGGTTGGAGGCGTTCAGGCCGAAGTCGGTCGGCGGGTCGATGTCGTTCGTCGCGTCGGGGTTGTAGACGCCCAGACCCGAGTACTCCGGCGTCTTCAGCACGGTGCGGTCGACCGGAAGCCCCAGGCGCTGCGCGACGGTGAGGTTCTGGCTGATCTCGGTCACGTTGGTCGCGTAGTCGGTGAAGTTCATCTTCGGATGCGTCAGCGAGTGGTTGATCCACCGGAAGTCGTCGCGCAGACAACGGGTGGTGGCGGTCAGCCGGGCGACGCCCCCGCTCGGGTAGCACCGGGAAGCGGCCGACAGGTCGGCGTCGCCGCCGTTGATCGCCATGCCGAAGGTGAGCTGCGAGGCCAGCGGGTACGAGCTGCGCAGCCCGGTCTGCCGGACATACGCGTTGTACGCGTCGTGCCCGGACATCTGGTATCCCGGGTCGCTGTTGAGCTGCCCGGTCGGCAGCATCTCGTCGGAGGTGTTGAACCAGTCGTCCACGTCGATGGTGAGGTAGTGGCGCTGGTCGCCGAGGAACAGATCCTTGCTGGCCCAGCGGAACAGGCCGTAGGTCAGCAGCCGGGCCTGCAACAGGTACTGGTTCGAGGTGAAGGTGAGCGTCATGCGTTCACGCCCGTCGGTGGAGGTGCTGCGTACGCCGACGATGTCCGATCCGATCTGCAGCAGCGGCTGGGCGGCGCAGCCGGCGGCCAGCTGGGTGCGGTACACGTACGACTGCAGGATCGGGATGCGTGCCGCCGGGTTGAGATAGTCCAGCGCGGCCGCGCCGTCGGCGGTCAGGGTCGCCGTCAGGGCGGTGTCGCCGACGCTGCCCTCGGTACGCGAACGCAGGCAGTAGTCCTCGGGCCAGCTGCCGTAGCTGCCGTAGAGCGCGGCCTGGCGTACGCCGTAGTCGCGCTCGTACGCCCACAGCAGGTTCCACTCGTCGGGGGACAGCCCGGCGGTGTATCCGGCGCCGTCGGCGTAGAGCAGCATCGTGCTGGTGAGCAGGATGGCGTTGTACTTGCCGACGCCGTCCGGGCGTACCAGTGTCGTGCCGGCCAGCGGCGTGGTCGCCGTGTAGAGCACGTCGTAGGCCGCGCCGATCTGATCCAGCGTCGAGGTCCACGTCGGCACCCCGAAGTCGTCGCCGGAGGTGGCGACGACGAGCGCTCGCAACGCGACCTTCGCGGTGGCCGGCGTCGCCAGCAGCGAGGCGCCGGCCTTGGGGTTGGCGTGGGTGGTCTTGTCGAGCTTCACGGAGCCGCCCTTCTTCGGCAGCGGATCCGGAGCGGGTTCCTGGGGCGCGGCGACCGGTGGGTAGCCGACGATCGAGGGGGCGACGGCGGTCGTTCCGGTGGGGACGTTCGGACGAGCGGAGCCCGGGCTGGCCAGGGTCGACACGATCGCCAGCGTCGTCGCGGTGACGACGGTGAGCCACCTCGTGGTGAGCTGGCGAGGATGGGACGTCACTGCACGGCTGAATCGCACCGTGGGGCTCCTTCACACGTGGATTCGGACGTCCATCGGGCAGCCGCCATCGCGACCACGCGGATGGGCGAGCGACAAAAGTCCCGAGACGCACAAATAGGCAAAGTTGGTCGGAAAATGATGCTGACAGACAGTCACCGCTCGGTAGCTCAGAAATTCCGGAGCGCTACCTATTCGTACGAACTTCGCGTCCTGCCCGACGCCTTGCGGTCCCTTGGCACGTTTGCGCTGCTCTTGGCCTGTCGCGTCCGCGACACGAAGCGGTCATGCCGCGTCACTGCACCAGCGGATCGCTGTCAGCGATC
>JABFYB010000183.1 GCA_013361475.1 Hamadaea sp. | reverse complement strand
GTCGAATCTTGGCTCAAGATTCGACCGGGAACCCTGATCCAGCGCCCCCGAACCACTGCGGCATGATCGCCGCATGAGCGGCATGAGTGGACGCGCGATTCTGGTGACCGGAGCCTCCCGCGGGATCGGACGGGCGGTGGCCGAGGCGTTCGCCCAAGGCGGCGACCGCGTGGCCGTCCACTATCGAGGGTCGGCCGACCAGGCCGAGCAGGTACGCGCAACGCTGCCGGGCGAGGGGCACGTCCTCGTCCAGGGCGACCTCGCCGACCCCGACGCCGTACGCACAGTGGTCGACGGAGCGGCCGAGGCGCTCGGCGGACTGGACGTCCTGGTGAACAACGCGGGCGCGTACGCACCCCATCCGGTCTTCGAGACCACCTACGACGAGTGGCAGGACCAGTGGCGGGCGATGCTGTCCACCAACCTCGTCGGCCCGGCCAACGCGATCTGGTGCGCCGCCCGGCACATGCGCGCCAAGGGTGGCCGGATCATCAACGTGAGTTCGCGTGGAGCCTTCCGGGGCGAGCCCGAGCATGTGGCGTACGGGGCGGCCAAGGCCGGGTTGAACTCGCTCACCCAGTCGCTCGCGGTCGAACTCGGCCGCCACGGGATCGCGGTGGCGGCGGTCGCCCCCGGGTTCGTGGAAACCGACATGGTCACCGAATATCTCGCCTCGCCCGCCGGCGCGGCGATCCGCGCCCAGAGCCCGTTCGACCGGGTCGCCCGGCCCGAGGAGATCGCGGCCGCGGTGCACTGGCTCGCCTCGCCGCTCGCCGAATGGGCCTCCGGCACGATCGTCGACCTCAACGGCGCTTCCTACCTGCGCACCTGACACGCGCAGATCACGGTTACGCAGGCTTCAACCGCCCGGGGAGGCATGCGTAACCGTGATCTGCCGCCAAAGCGCGCATCAGCCGGCGGCGACGAGCCGGTCCGCCGCACCCGGATCGTGGGCCGGCAACACGACCAGGTCCGGGTGGCTCCGGCGCAGCTCGTTGACCATCGCCACGGTCCGGCGCATCGTCTTCCGGGCGCCGACACCCGGGATCTCCCCGGCCGCGAGCAGGTCCGCGTCATAGGTGAGGTCGCCGACCATCAGCAGCGGCGCCTGGCCGGGGCGGCGTACCAGCAGGGACTGGGAACCCGCGGTGTGCCCGGGAGTCGGGAGCACGGTCAGGGCGCCGTCGCCGAACAGGTCGTGCCCGGTCGTGAACGGCCCCAGGTCCGCGTCGCCCAACGCTTCCGGGGTCACCCGCTCCCAGCGCAGCCCCGGCACGTCTATATGGGTACGCAGAAAGCCGCGTTGCGCCGGGAACGGCTTTCGCATGTCGTCCCATTCGGTGGCGCCGACGAGAATCCGGGACCGGGTCAGCTCCCGAAGTCCGCCGATGTGGTCCTGGTGCAGATGGGACAGGATCGCCGTGTGCACGTCGCCCGGCTCGTGCCCGAGGCGTCGCAGCGAAGCGGCGAGTGTCTGCGCCGGCGTGATGTCGAACTTCGCCAGGCGGTCGTAGAGATGGCCGGTCGGCCCGCCCGGGAAGTACGCCGGATCGGTGACCGAGGCGATGTCCTGCCCGGTGTCGAAGAGCACCACACCTTCGGGGTGCTCGATGACGTACGCGTTGATCGGCCGCGGCGGCGTCCAGCTGCGCGCGGTGACCATGAGCCAGAGGTAGGTGGGCTGGCGGGTGGGGCCGACGTGTTCCGGACGGATCTGGACGCTGCCGGTGCTGATCACGGAAACCTTCATGCGAATTACGTTACGCGGCATCAGATGTCGTGTCATACATTACTCGGAGACTGAGACGGTCGTCACAAATACATGTCGTGTAATCTAATGCCGTGACACCCGTTGAGGAACTGCGCTACTTGATCCTGGCCGCGCAGCGCGAGGGCAACCGGCAGCTCGCCCAGGCCCTCCGCCCGCACGGCATCACCCCGGCCCAGGCCGAAGTCCTCCGGCTCTTGGCCGACCGCCAGCCGCTGACCCTGTCCGGCCTCGGCGAACTCCTGGTCTGCGAGAGCGGCACCAACCCGAGCCGCCTCGTCGACCGGCTCGTGAGCGCCGACCTGGTGCGTCGCGTACCGGGGGAACAGGACCGGCGGCAGGTCGAGCTGAGCCTGACCCCGGCAGGCGCCCGGCTCGCCCGCAAGGTCGCCGGGGTCGAGGACGAATTGCACCGCCTGCTCGAATCGGCCGGCTCGGCGCGTGAACTGGCCACCGTCGCCGCCTTCCTGCGTACGCTGGTCGACGGGCAGCCCGCCGGGGACGCCGTCGCTCGCCGGAAAAAATCTTCCGAGCAGAGGTAGCCCGGATGTAGAGAAGACCGATCCGGCTCCGACCCAGGCACGAAACCGAAGGCTGGAAGGAGCCGATCATGCGCAAGGTCATCTACTGGGTGCACACCTCGATCGACGGATTCGTCGACGGCCCCAACGGCGAGTTCGACTGGCCCGTGATGGGGCCGGAGCTGTCGGCGTACTCCGACGGACTGGACAAGCGAGTCGACACGCTGCTGTTCGGCCGGGTGGTCTGGGGCATGATGTCGAGCTTCTGGCCGACCGCCGAGCAACTCTCCGACGACCCGCACGTGGCGAGGTTCGCGCCGTTCTGGCGGGCCACCCCGAAGATCGTCCTGTCCCGCACCTACGCCGGAGACGACTGGACGTCCGCCGTCGTCGAGGCCGCCGCCGTGGCCGAATTGAAGCAGCAGGACGGCCGGGACCTGCTGCTCACCGGCGGCATCGGGGCGGCCGCCGCGCTGACCGCCCACGGACTGATCGACGAGTACCACATCGCGGTGCACCCGGTCGTGCTCGGCGGCGGGCGCCCGCTCTTCGCCCACCCGGCCGACCGGCTCAACCTCCAGCTCGTGGACTCGGTAGTGGCCGACGGCCGCGTCGTCATCAACCACTACGAGAACCACTGAGCGCGCCTGACCCAGTCTTCGAAGTGATCTCCGGAGGCTCGCGTACCTGTCCGCGGGGTGGAAAGGTACGCCGGCCTCCGGAGATCACTCGGCCCTGAGAAGGGAACTGCGGGATGAGTGACGAGAGCGGGGCACTGCGTCCGGCGTACCAGATCACTCCGGACGTCGTGGCGGTCGTGGCCGTGCGCGGGACCGAGCTGCTGTTGATCCGCGAGTTCCGCCCCGCGGTCGGCGAGCGGGTCCTGCAGGTACCGATGGGCAAGATTCCGGCCGGGACCGACCCACGCGAGCAGGCGCTCGCGGAGCTGGCCGAGGAGACCGGCTTCGGCGCGGGCCGCTGTGAGTTCGTCGCGTGCCTGTTCTCCGCGCCGGGCTGGCTGACTCAGCGGATGCACGTCTTCCGGGCCACGGACCTGGTCGAACTCGCGGAACGGCCGGT
The DNA here is from genome assembly GCA_013361475.1 of Hamadaea sp. Taxonomy (GTDB): domain Bacteria; phylum Actinomycetota; class Actinomycetes; order Mycobacteriales; family Micromonosporaceae; genus Hamadaea. Next base: position 11,511 of record JABFYB010000183.1, on the reverse strand, counting down.
CGGCGATCCGGACGAGGCCGACATCGAGGTTGTGCCGATGCCGGTCGCGGACTTGCCGAAAGCGATGGCGGGCGGCGTGCTCCGGGATGCCCGGAGCATCGCCGCCCTCACGGTGGCGTTGCCGCTTACAACGTGACGACGACGCCGTGGAAGGTCACCACGAGGTGGCCGTCCGAGGCGTAGGACCAGCCCAACGCGCCGCTGTAGGTGGTGCAGCGGGAGCCGTTGGTGCCGCTCCAGAACTGGTTGGAGCTGTCGGAGTCGCCGATGATCCGGTCGTTGGTGCCGCTGCTGAACCGGCACGACGTGTTGTTCCGGAACACCGAGGTGCCGGCGTCGAAGTTGAAGTTGCGCTCGCCGTTGTCGACGCTCACGTTGTTCGAGATCGTCATCGAGCCGGGGTTGCTGTTGTAGGTGAAGCCGTGCTTGCCGTTGTGGTACGCGATGCTGCGCCGCACGATGTGGTTCACCCCGATGTCCTCGCCACCGAGCTTGTAGCCGTTGCGGTCGCCCGCCCCGGCCTGGCTGCCGTCGCTCAGAGTGCCGTTGTTGTAGGACAGCGAGTCCTCGATGGTCACCACGCCGATCGGGCCGGTGTCGGTCTTCGTGTACAGGTCCCAGCCGTCGTCGATGTTGTTGTGCGAGACGGCGTACCGGAAGACGTTGCCGGAGCCGACCGTGAGCTTGGCGGCGAAGCCGTCGGCGTCCTCACCGTCGGAGTCGGCGTTGTCGTGCGACTCGGCGCTGAGGATCAGGTTGTTCGCCGGCCACTGGGACTGCGGGGTGTCCGAGGCGATCCGCGACAACTGCAGACCGGTGTCGTGGTTGAACCGGGTCACCGTACGCTCGATGATGTTGTTGCTGCCGCCGACGAAGATGCCGTTGTCCCCGGCACGCTCGACCACGATGCCGTAGAGGCGCCAGTAGTTGCCGTTCAGCGCCAGCCCCCGGTTGGCCGGGTCTTCCGCCTGTGCCGAGAAGTTCAGCACCGGCGTCTCCCCCGGGTACGCCGACAGCGTCTTGCGGGCACTGGAGGTTCCGCTGTTGGCGGGCGCGATGGTCACCGTCGACGAGTAGTTGTAGGTGCCGCCGCGCAGGTAGATCGTCCCGCCCGCCGCGATCCGGGTGAGCGCCGACGTCAGCGTCGTCGGGTTGGACTGCGTACCGGCTGCGCTGTCGGTGCCGCTCGGCGACACGTAGATCGCACCCGTCGTCGGGCTGGTGGTGGGACTCGGGCTCGACGTCGGGCTCGACGTCGGTGAACTGGTCGGGCTGCCGGTAGTCGCGCTCGGCGACGGGCCGGCCGAGTCGGTCACCACGACGTCGTCGAAGCGGGCGCTGGCGTAATAGGTCGCCACGCCGATCTGGCCGCTGGCGTACTGCGTGTCGGTGGCGGTCAGCACGGTGCCGCCGTTGACGGTGCCGCGCAAGGTGGTGCCGGAGACCTGCAGGCTCAACGCGTACGTCGTATTCAGCGAGAAGGTCAGCGACGCGGAGGCCAGGGTCGTGGAGGAACCGCTGACGAGCTTCTTCAGCTCGACCGTGTTGTTGCTGCGCAGCGCGAGATAGTAGTAGCTCGTCGACGACTGCACCCGGGCCAGCACCGCGACGAAGCGGTTGCTGCCGTTGACCGCGGTCGGTTTGACGTTCACGGTGACCGTGTAGTTCGTCCAGCTGCTCGTGCCGGCCCGGGCGCGCGCGTCCGAGCTGGTGCCGCCCTGCTGGTACGCGGGCGTGCCGTCGGTGACCACCGACCAGGAGCCGCCGCTGGTGGTCCAGCCGCTGGCGTTGCCGTCGTTGAAGTCGTCGCTGAAGAGGGTCGCCGCGACGGCCGGACTCGAGAGTCCGATCACGACGGTCGCTGCGGCGGCGAGTGAACCCATGATCGCGGCCATGGGGGCTTTCCATCGGAGGAGTGGGCGCATCTCCGTTCGCCTTTCCGGTGCTGGCTTGTCTTGCCCGATGAGGGATCGAAATATGTTCGAAACAGGCTCAGCCTAGGGAAAGCGCTTTCCGAAATTCAAGGTTATGCGTTTGCAGGTTTGTTGCAGGTTCTGGCCCTGCGCTCGGCGGTCCAGGCCAGGGCGCTCAGCAGTTCGAGGCGGATCAGGCCGGCACCGCCGAGCTTGATGAGCCACCAGTACGGGGCGAAGCGCCGGCGCGCCTCCGAACTCGTGGGCTGCACCCGCGTCTCGACGACGACCTCGGTGCCGCTCCCCCGAGCCGTCAGGCGTACCGACATCGCCGCCTTGGCCCAGCCCGGCTCGGTGAAGCCCGCGAACGCGGCCGGGTCCGGAATCGGCGCCACCGTCGGCTTGAGGCGCCAGAACTTCGCGACCGCACCGCGTACCTGCTCGACGCCGTCCACCGTGGCCAACGTCGGCGGGCCGGAGCGCAGCCGCTTCGCGCCCAGGGTGCGTACGCCCATCAACAGCCCGGTCACCGGCAGCCGCCACCGCGGGATCTCGTCCAGGCTGGCCCAGACCGTCGGCGGGTCGGCGGCGATGGTCCGGGCGTAACGGGAGCGGAACGCGTACTCCGGCAGCAGCTCGTCCAGCAAGGTTACGGAACCGCTAGTTTCGGAACTCATAGTTCCGTATGATGGCACGGTGACGGACGAAGCACAACGGGGCGGCCGCCCCCGCGACGCCCGGGTGGACGCCGCCATCCTGGCCGCCACCCGCAGGCTGCTCGCCGACGTCGGCTACGGCGCCCTGACCATGGATCTCGTCGCCGCCCACGCCAACGTCGGCAAAGCCGCCATCTACCGCCGATACGCGGGCAAGCAGGACCTCGTGTTCGCCGCGGCCGTCCACGGCCGGACCCTCGATCCGCCGCCCGACTCCGGCGATCTGCGTACCGACCTGCGCTGGCTCGTCGGCGGAGTGGCCCGCAGCCTCAGCAGTCCGGCGACGCGGGCCGCCGTCCCGGCGCTGATCGCCGACATCACCGCCGACGACGACATCGCCGACCGCTTCCTGCGTACCTTCGTGGCCGAGGAACGGGCCTACGTCGAGACGATCCTCGACCGTGCCGCCCGCCGGGGCGACCTGCGTACGCCGGCCGACGCCGAAGTGGTGCACTCGCTCGTGCTCGGCTCGATCTTCGCCCGGATCTACCTGCTGCGGCGACCGGCCGACAAGGCGTACCAGCACGAGGTGACCGACCTGCTCACCGCGATGCTGCAGCCGAGATGACCCGCATATTCGTGATCTGCCGCTAAGCCGACCGGCGATCTTGAGAAACTGAGCACGTGGAGGCATCGCCCCGGCATCAGGCAGCCGCGATCTACGGCACGATCATCAGCGGCTCGGTGATGGCCGCCGCCCCGCAGGACTCCGTGCTGACCGTCGTCGTGCTCGTGCTCGTCACGGTGTTCGTCTACTGGCTCGCCGAGCGGTACGCCGACCTGCTGGGCGCGTACGCCCACGGCCACCATCTGACCCGGGCCGACGTCCGCCATTCGCTCAGCGAGGGCCTGCCGTTGATCCGGGCCTCCTACGCCCCGCTGATCGTGCTCATCGTGGCGGCGCTGCTGGGCGCGGACACCCCGACGGCGTTGACCGTCGCGATGGGCTTCACGGTCGCGTGGTTGTTCCTCATGGGTTTCATCGCGGGACGGCGGCGTGGGGTGACCGGGTGGCCGCTCGTCATCGTCACCGGGGCGGCCGGCCTGTTCGGCATCGTCCTGATGGTCCTCAAGCTGTCCCTGCACTGACGACATGCGCTGACGACATGCGCTGACGGCATGCACCGACGCCATCCGCTGATGGCATGCACCGGCGACCCCGCGGCGGCGGCCGATAGCATCACCGGTCGACACCCCCTCTCGCGATGTGAGGCCCCCGTGATCTCGGCACGTCTGCGGTACTGGTTCGACAATCTGATGTCCCGGGGCACCCCCGCCCTGACCGGCCTGCTGGGCCTGGCGACGGTCGGATTGGTGGTCGTGCTGGCCGGCATCGTGCTGGTCCTCACTCCGTCCGCTGTGGACGGTCCGGGCGACGCGCTGTGGAAGAACTTCCTGCACGCCCTGGACGCGGGGACGATCGGCGGCGACGACGAGAGCAAGCCGCTCTACGTCGCGTTGATGTTCGTCGCGACGGTCGGCGGCATCTTCATCCTCTCGGCGCTGGTCGGCGTCCTGACGACCGGCCTGTCCGACCGGCTCGCCGAGCTGCGTAAGGGCCGTTCGCAGGTCATCGAGCGCGGCCACACGGTGGTTCTCGGCTGGTCCGACCAGTTGCCGACGATCATCCGCGAGCTGTCGCTGTCGGAGTCGGGCCGGACCACCGTCGCGATCCTGGCCGACCGGGACAAGGTCGCGATGGAGGACGAGCTGCGGGACAAGGTCGGCGACGCGGGCGACGTGCGCTTCGTGTGCCGGACGGGCAATCCGGCTGATCCCGCCGATCTGCGTATCGTGCGCCCGGAGGAGGCGCGCGTCGTGATGATGCCTTCGCCGGCCGGTGACAGCCCCGACATCCAGGTGGTCAAGTCACTGCTCGCGCTGCGCCAGCTCGACTGGCCCAAAGGCAGACCCCCGGCGGTCGCGGTCATCCGCGACACCGGCAACATGCCCGCCGCGACGCTCGCCGGCGGCGCCGAGGTCACCATCATCGACGCCGAGGACATCACCGCGCGCCTGCTCGTGCAGTCGCGCCGGCACCCGGGCCTGTCCGCCGTCTGCACCGACCTGCTCGGTTTCGAGGGCGTCGAGCTGCACATGCTCGCCGAACCGGCCCTGTCCGGCCAGCCCTATGCCGCGATTCTCCAGCGGTACGCGACCAGCACCGTCGTGGGCGTACGCCACAACGACGGCCGGGTCGAGGTGAACCCGGACGCCGGGACGGTCCTCCAGGACGGGGACGAGCTGATCCAGCTGGCCGAGAATCGGTCGGCGATCCGCCTGGCGGCCGAGCCCTACCTGCCGAACGCCGAGACGATCAGCACCAACGGCAAGAGCACCCCGGTCGCCGACGACACCCTCGTGCTGGGCTGGAACGACCGGGGGCCGACCATCGTCCGGCTGCTCGACCGCTACCTCACCGAAGGCTCGACGCTGCACGTCGCAGCCACCCGGCTCGACGTCGACACCACTGTGGACGGCGTACGCCACCTGTCGGTGAGCACGTCCCGCTGCGATCCGACGAACCGCCGGGCGCTGGAGGCGCTGAACCCGGCGAGTTACGAGCACGTCGTGGTGCTGGCCGACGACGAGCTGGACGCGGCCCAGTCCGACGCCCGGAGTCTGGTGACCCTGCTGCATCTGCGGGACATCAAGGAACGCGGCGAGGCGTCGTACGCGATCGTCGGCGAGCTGAACGACGACGCGAACCGGCGGCTGGCGCAGGTGACCCGGGCCGACGACTTCGTCGTGAGCCAGAAGATGATCAGCCTGCTGCTGACCCAGCTGGCCCGCAACGGCCACCTGAGCGCGGTCTTCGCCGAGCTGTTCGAGCCGGGTGGCTCCGACATCTACCTCAAGCCGGTCGACGAGTACGTCCGGCCGGGCGTGGAGACGACGTTCGCCACCGTCATCGAAGCGGCGATCCGCCGGGGCGAGACCGCCTTCGGCTACCGCCGGCACGACCTGACCGATCAGGCACCGGCCTTCGGCGTACGCCTGAATCCCGACAAGGGCGAGGCGATCACGTTCGCGGAGGCCGATCGGATCGTGGTGCTGGCGCGCAGGTGAGCGTAGCGTCGGCGGATGCGATGGGTCTGGCTGATTCTGGGCATCCTGCTGGTGCTGTCCGGCGCTACCTGGACGTTGCAGGGTGTGGGCGTGCTCGGCGGCAGCAGCATGACCGGCGAGTCGATGTGGGCCGTGATCGGCCCGATCGTGGCCGTCGTCGGCCTGGTGCTGATCTGGCTCGGGCTGCGTAAGCCGACCTCGCCGAGTTAGCCCAGCTTGACCTCGGCCGCGGGCACGGTCTCGGCGACGCGGCCGGGCGCCGTCTGATGCGACCAGTAGAAGTTGGTGTGCGCGACCACCAGGTCGGGCGACGGGGCGCCGTGCGCGGAATGATCCACGGTGGTGTGGGCGTCGCCGACCAGCGTCGTGTCGTAGCCCCGGACGAGCGCGCCGTGCAGCGTCGCCCGGATGCAGAAGTCCGTCGCCGCGCCGGCGACGACCACCCGGCCGACCCCGAGACGGGCCAGCACGTCTTCGAGGTCGGTGGCCTCGAACGAGTCTCCGTGGTGCTTCTGCACCACCGGTTCACCGTCCTTCGGGGACAGTTCGGCGACGATGCGCCAGGCGGTGCCCCCGGCGACCAGCTCATCGTCGTTGTGCTGGACCCAGACGACCGGGACCTGCTCCGTCCGGGCCCGGTCCACCAGTCCCTCGACGGCCGCCACGACCGAGTCCCGCCGGTACGCGTCGGAGACGACGCCGTTCTGCACGTCGACGACGAGCACGGCGGTGTTGGGGCGATCGGGCAGCGTGGTCATCCGCCGACCTTAGCTCGGTGCCGGACCAGCTGAACGCCGCCTGCCTAACAGGGGCCTAACAGCGCCGGTTCGGGTCGTGTTAGCGGCCGCTCCGTAGAACTGCTCGCATGACTCAGAACATCGTCGTCGACGGGCTGCGCAAGCGGTTCGGCTCGAAGCAAGCGCTGGACGGCATGACCTTCGCCGTCGACGCCGGTCGGGTGACCGGGTTCATCGGGCCCAACGGCGCCGGGAAGTCCACCACGATGCGGGTGGTGCTGGGGCTCGACCGGCCCGACGGCGGGACCGCGCTGGTGAGCGGCCGCCCGTATCGCACGCTGCCCCGGCCGCTGACCCAGCTCGGCTCGCTGCTCGACGCCTCGGCGGTGCAGCCCAGCCGCACCGCCCGCAATCACCTGCTGTGGCTCGCGCACTCCCAGGGCCTGGGCGTACGCCGGGTGGAAGAGGTGATCGAGCTGACCGGGCTCGGGAGTGCGGCCCGGCGACGTGCGGGCGGGTTCTCCCTCGGGATGCGCCAGCGGCTCGGCATCGCCGCCGCGCTGCTGGGCGATCCGCGTACGCTGATGCTCGACGAGCCGTTCAACGGCATGGATCCCGAGGGCATCATCTGGATGCGCGGCTTCCTGCGGGAGCTGGCCGGGCAGGGCCGGGCCGTCCTCGTCTCCAGCCACCTGATGAGCGAACTTCAGGACACCGCCGATCACGTCGTGGTCGTCGGACGTGGACGGGTGCTCGCCGACACCACCGTCGCCGAGTTACGCGCGACGATCTCGGACGGGCGGGTGAGCGTACGCACCGACGCCGAAGCCGCGGCGGCGGTGCTGACCGCGGCGGGAGGGTCCGTCGCCGTCGCCGAACCGGGCGTGCTCACCGTGGTCGGGCTGCCCGCGCCGCACGTCGTCGCCGCGCTGACCGCCCGTCAGGTGGAGTTCTCGGAGGTGACCGCGCATCGAGCCACCTTGGAGGAGGCGTACCTCGAACTCACGCGGGACGCCGTCGAGTATCGCGCGGGCGAGGTGGCCCGATGAGGACCCTGCGCGCCGAATGGACGAAGTTCCGCACCGTACGCGGCTGGGTGCTGGCGATGATCGTGGCGTCGGCCGCGATCGTCGGCCTGGGCGTCCTGCCGGGTATGCAGGGCACCTGCCGAGCGGACTGCGGTCTGCCGGTCGGGCCGGGCGGCGAGGAGGTCACCGACGCCTTCACCTTCCTGCATCAGTCGCTGACCGGCGACGGAACCATCACCGCCCGGCTGACCTCGATGACGGGAGTTCTGCCGGTCGACCCCGACCCCAGCGCCGAACAGTCCGGCGGAACCGGGCCGAGCGCGGCGAACGGAGCAGCCGCCGGCCGGCCCGGTCTGGTCCCGTGGGCGAAGGCGGGCCTCCTCCTGAAGGACGGCACCCGGCCGGGTTCGGCGTACGCGGCCGTCATGCTGACCGGTGCGCACGGCGTACGCCTGCAGTACGACTACACGCACGACGTGGCCGGGCCGGCGACGACACCGACGCCGCAGTGGTTGCGGCTGACGCGTACCGGGGACGTCGTCCGGGCCGAGGTCTCCGCCGACGGGACGAGCTGGCAGACCGTCGGCACCGCCGAACTCGGCGGGCTTCCGGCCACGGTGGAGGTCGGCCTGTTCGCCACGTCTCCGCAGTACTCCGCCACGACCAGCGGCGCGTTCGGGATGTCGGGCGCCTCCGGCGGTCCCACCCAGGCGACCGGCGTCTTCGAGAACGTCTCCCTCAGCGGTACGGCGGGCGGAGCCTGGCGCGGCGAGAAGGTCGGCGGGGCTGACGACAGTGCGAGCGGGACGTCGGACGACAACGGGCGGTTCACCGTCAGCGGCTCCGGCGACATCGCACCCGCCGTCTCCGGCGCCGCCGGGTTGGGCGTCACCATCACGCAGACCCTCGTCGGCACCTTCGCCGGGCTCATCGTCGTCGTCGTGGTCGGCACCATGTTCATCACCGCCGAATACCGGCGCGGCCTCGTGCGTACCACCATGGCGGCGAATCCACGGCGTGGCCGCACGCTGGCCGCGAAGGCCGTGGTGCTCGGCGCGGTCACCTTCGCCACGAGCCTGCCGGGGGTGGCGGCGGTGGTCGTGATCGGGCGGAAAGTGTTGCGCGCCAACGGTGTCTACGTGCACGCGGTCTCCACCGCGACCGAGATCCAGGTGATCGTCGGGACGGCGGCGGTGCTGGCGGTGTCGGCGGTGCTCGCGCTGGCGCTGGGCACGATCGTGCGGCGCAGCGCGGCCGCCGTGACCACGGCGATCGTCGCGATCGTGCTGCCCTACCTGCTGACGATGACCGTGCTGCCCGCCGGGGCGGGACAGTGGCTGCTGCGGCTGACGCCGGCCGCCGCGTTCGCCGTGCAGCAGAGCACCCCCCAGTACGCCCAAGTGGACAACATCTACACACCGGTGAACGGGTACTTCCCCCTGGCGCCGTGGGCCGGGTTCGCCGTGTTGTGCGGCTGGACCGCGCTCGCGTTGGCCGCCGCGACCCTGCTCGTCCGCCGGAGGGACGTATGACCGCCGCCCTGCACGCGGAGTGGACGAAGCTGCGGACGTCACCGGGGACGGCCTGGCTGCTCCTGACCGTCGTCGCGCTGACCGTCGGAGTCGGCGCGGCAGCCGCCGCCACCATCACCTGCACCGCCACCGGGTGCCCCGAGGACCCGGCCAAGATCAGCCTCACCGGCGTCCAGCTCGGGCAGGCGGTCGTCGTCATCCTCGCCGTCCTGGCGATCAGCGGCGAACACGCTACCGGGATGCTGCGGGTGAGCCTGTCCGCCGTCCCGAACCGGCTACGGCTGCTGACGGCCAAGGCGATCGTGGTGACGGGTGTGATCGGCGCGGCCGGCCTCCTCGCGGTGGCGGGCTCGTTCGCCGCCGGCCGCCTGCTGTTGCCCGGCAGCGGCTTCACCGAAGCGCACGGTTTCGCGCGCCTTGCCCTGTCCGACGGCGCAGTCCTCCGGGCGACCGCCGGCTCAGTGCTCTACCTCGTGCTCATCGCCCTGGTGGCTCTAGGTCTGTCCACAGTGGTACGCGAAACCGCCGCGTCGATCGGCCTGATGCTCGGACTGCTCTACCTGGTTCCACTGGTCAGCCAGGCGATCACCGATCCGGACTGGAAACGTCACCTGCAGCAGATAACGCCGACCGCCGGGCTGACCGTCCAGGCGACGACCCGGCTGTCGAGCCTGCCGTTGACCCCCTGGCAGGGGCTGGGCGTCCTCGCCTGCTGGGCACTCGGTTCGCTGCTGCTCGCCGCGTTCGTGTTGCATCGGCGGGACGCCTGAGTGGCCTTGGCGCGGCGCCTGCGGGCGGCGCTCACGATCAGGGTCATTTCCAAGCTGCCATGGCAACCCGGAAATGACCCTGATCAAGCACTCAGGACAGCGTGATCGCCGTGTCGTCGATGACGAACGACGTCTGCAGCGAGGAGTCCTCGGTGCCGGTGAACTTCAGGGTCGCGGTCCCGCCGGCGTACGCCGAGATGTTGACGGTGCGCAGGACGTAACCGGTCGCCTTGTTGAGGTTGGAGTAGGTCGCCACGCTGGCGCCGTTGACGGTGACCGTGAGCTTGTCGTACTGCGTCGACGTGGTCGTCTCGGCCGTGTCGATGTGCAGCCAGTAGGTCAGCGTCGCGTGGCAGCCGGCCGGAATCGAGACGGCCTGCTGCAACGTGTCGGTGTGGGTGCTGCCGTAACCGTCCAGCCACGCCTTCCACGAACCGGAGTGCGCCGCCTGGCTGGAGCTGTTGTCGACGACGCCCGACGACGAGGTCCACGGCGACGCCGTGCCCGTCTCGAACCCGGCGTTGCCGAGGAGCTGGCCCGAGCAGGATCCGCCCGGCGAACCGACCGCGATGCTGAACGTCGCCGAACCGCTGGCGTTGGTCGTGTCCTTGGCGGTGACGGTCACCGACGACGTCTGCACGGTCGTGGGCGTACCACTGATGAGGCCGGTCGAGCTGTTGATGGTCAGGCCCGCCGGCAGACCGGTCGCGCTGTAGGTCAGCGTCTGGCTGCTGTTGGAGTCGGTGGCCTGGATCTGCAGGCTGAACGGCGTGCCGGTGGTCGCGGTCTTGTTGCCGGGGTTCGTGACGGTGACCGTGTTGCCTGTGGGCGGGGTGCCGCCGGGCAGCAGGCAGCCGGCCTTGTTCAGGTCGATGGCGTTGGTGGACGTGAGGCAAGTGGTGAACCAGTAGGTCTGCTGCCCATAGCTCTGCCCCTGGTACGCGTGCGTGGTGCCGTCCGGGTCGACCTCGCACGGGTTGTCCAAAGTGCACATCTCACCGTTGTCGTTGCCGGTGTTGTTGATGCCGACGATCTGGTTGCTGGCGAGATCGACGATCGGCGACCCGGAGGTGCCGTGCGTGGTGTCGCAGTTCGGGTCGTACCGGATCGAGTCGTGGAAGGTCCACGCGTCTTCCCGGAGCGTGCCGACGAAACCGTTGATCGAGCAGTTCCAGATCTGCTTCCAGTAGCTGGACGGGATGAACATGCTGCTGCCGGCGACCGGGTGCGACGCCGAGATGGTCAGCGCGGTGACCCCGTAGCTCGTCTTGATCGACGCGAACGTCGTGTTCAGCCGGTAGAGCGTGACGTCGGTGTTGGTCATCGTCGCGTACAGCACGAGGTCGGCCCGCACGGTGCCGAGGCTGCTGCCGGTCGAACTCAGCAGAGTGCCGGAGCGGGTGCTGCTCCGATTGGTCAGCACGACCCCGGCCCCGGGCATCCCGCCCTCGTAGCAGTGGCCGTTGGTGAGCATCATCGCCCGGTCGGTGTCCACCGAGGTGGGATAGCGGACGAGCGAGGCCGAGCAGTTGCTGAGCGCGATGGTCGCGGTGAGACTGGCCGCCTGCAGGGTGTCCGCGGCGGCGGGAGTCGGGCCGGCCAGCGTGGCGGCGCCGAGGACGGTCGCGCCAAGGGTGATGGCGAGTCGTCTTAGCATGGGGTCTCCATCCGGATGAGGGAATGCATCGCCGAGAGTCTATGGACTCCGCCTCACCCAGTGAAGACCGTGAATCAAAATTGGCCGAG
>JABFYB010000750.1 GCA_013361475.1 Hamadaea sp. | reverse complement strand
TCGCCGAGGCCGCGCAGCCGGGCGTACGCGTTGGCGCCGGCGCCCCAGCCGGGGTCCGTCCCGTCGTCGCTCATACCTCGAGCAGCTCGGCTTCCTTGTGCTTGAGCAGCTCGTCGACGACCGCCGTGTACTTGTGCGTCAGGTCGTCCAGCTCCTTCTCCGCCCGCCGGCCCTCGTCCTCGCCCGCCTCGCCGTCCTTGACGATCCGGTCGAGCTCCTCCTTGGCCTTGCGGCGGATGTTGCGGACGGCCACCTTCGCGTCCTCGCCCTTGCCCCGAGCGATCTTGATCATGTCGCGCCGGCGCTCCTCGGTCATCTGGGGGACGACGATCCGCAGGAGCGTGCCCTCGTTGGCCGGGTTGACCCCGAGGTCGGAGTCGCGGATGGCCTTCTCCATCGCGCCGAGCTGCGAAGAGTCGTACGGCTTGATGATGACCATGCGCGGCTCGGGCACCGAGACCGACGCCATCTGGGGCAGCGGCGTGGGCGTGCCGTAGTAGTCGATCGAGATCTTGGAGAACATCGAGGCGTTGGCGCGTCCGGTCCGGATCGCCGCGAACTCCTCCTTGGCGTGCTCGACCGCCCGGTCCATCTTCTCCTCGGCCTCGAGGAGCGTGTCGTCGATCACGGGCTTCGTCGCCTCCTTAGGCTGCTGTGCTTCGCTGTCGCGCCACGAGGCGCGGTGGCTCACGTCTGGTCGGTTCCATCATCCGCTACTCGGCGGTGATGAGCGTGCCGATCTTCTCGCCGCTGACCGCCTTCACGATGGTGTCGTCGCCTTCGGCGGCGAAGACCAGCATCGGCAGGCCGTTGTCCATGCAGAGGGAGAACGCCGCCTGGTCGGCGACGCGCAGCCCCCGGCGCAGCGCCTCGGCGAAGGTCAGGGTGTCGAGCTTGACCGCGTCCGGTTCGGTCCGCGGATCGGCGGTGTAGACGCCGTCGACGCCGTTCTTGCTCATCAGCACGATGTCGGCGTGGATCTCCAGCGCGCGCTGGGCCGAGACGGTGTCGGTCGAGAAGTAGGGCATTCCCGCGCCGGCACCGAAGATGACGACTCGGCCCTTCTCCAGGTGCCGGATCGCCCGCAGCGGGATGTACTGCTCGGCGACCTGGGCCATGCTGATCGCCGTCTGCACCCGCGTCTCGATGCCTTCCTTCTCCAGGAAGTCCTGCAGGGCCAGGCAGTTCATGACGGTGCCGAGCATGCCCATGTAGTCGGCGCGAGCCCGGTCCATGCCACGCTTCTGCAGCTCGGCGCCCCGGAAGAAGTTGCCGCCGCCGACCACGACCGCCACCTGGACGCCCTTGCGGACGACGGTGGCGATCTGCCGGGCCACCCCGGCCACCACGTCGGGGTCGACGCCGACGGCGCCACCGCCGAAGACCTCGCCGGACAGCTTCAGAACCACCCGGCGCGCCCGGGTCATCACCTGCTCGGTCACTGCACCACCCCTTCGTAGCTGACCCCGCCCGCCCACGATGAGTCGTCGAGCGGTCCGGGAAGACGATATGCCACGGGGAGGCCGTGGCTCACACCAACGACCTCCCCGCGCGTGCCCGTCAGGCCTGGCCGACCTCGAACCGCGTGAACGCGGTCACGGTCACCCCGGCCTCGGCGAGGACCTGGGCCACCGTCTTCTTCGGGTCGGTCACCGAAGCCTGCTCGACCAGGACGAAGTCCTTGAAGAAGGAGTTCACCCGGCCCTCGATGATCTTCGGCAGGGCCGCCTCCGGCTTGCCCTCCTCGCGAGCGGTCTGCTCGGCGATGCGGCGCTCGGACTCGACGATCTCGGCCGGGACCTCGTCCCGCGAGACGTACTTCGGACGCATCGCGGCGATCTGCATCGCCACGCCCCGGGCGTCGTCCGCGCCGGCCTCGTCGTCCTTGCCGGCGTACTGCACGGCCACGCCGACCTGCGGCGGCAGGTCCGCGCTCTTGCGGTGCATGTAGACCGCGATGGTGCCGTCGAGGACGGAGAACCGGTTCACGACCAGCTTCTCGCCGATCGCGGCCGACGACTCCTGCAGCACGTCGGCGACGCTCTTGCCGTCGAGCTGCGAGGCGAGCAGCGCGTCGACGTCGGCCGGCTTGACCGCGTCCACGTGCTCGACCAGCTTCTGGGCCAGCGCGATGAAGTCCGCGTTCTTGGCGACGAAGTCGGTCTCGCAGTTCAGCTCGAGCAGCGCGGAGCCGGAGTGGGCGACCAGGCCGTTGGCCGTGGTGCGGCCGGCCCGCTTGCCGACGTCCTTGGCGCCCTTGACGCGCAGGATCTCGACGGCCTTGTCGAAGTCGCCCTCGGACTCCTCCAGCGCCTTCTTGCAGTCCAACATGCCGGCGCCGGTGAGGTCACGCAGGCGCTTGACATCTGCAGCGGTGAAAGACATCTGACTCTTCCTCAGTTCTCGGTCGGTCTTGCGACGGTCACTCGGCGGCGGGGGCGGCGGGAGCGGTCTCGCCGGCCTCGGCGGCCTTGGCCGCGTCGCCCTCGAGCAGCTCGCGCTCCCACTCGGCCAGCGGCTCGTCGGCGGCGACGGCGCCCGCGTCCGGCTTGGCCTCGGCGCCACGGGTCGACTTGCCCGAACGCGCGATCAGACCGTCGGCGACGGCCGCCGCGACGACCTTGGTCAGCAGCTCGGCCGAACGGATCGCGTCGTCGTTGCCCGGGATCGGGTAGTCGACCTCGTCGGGGTCGCAGTTGGTGTCCAGCACCGCGATGACCGGGATGCCCAGCTTGCGGGCCTCGTCGACGGCGATGTGCTCCTTCTTGGTGTCGACGACCCAGATCGCCGCCGGGAGCTTCTGCATGTCGCGCAGGCCGCCGAGGGTCTTGCTCAGCTTGTCCTTCTCGCGCTGGAGCTGCAGGGTCTCCTTCTTGGTGTAACCCTTCTCCGCGCCCAGCTGGTCGATCGCCTCGAGCTCCTTCATGCGCTGGAGCCGCTTGTAGACCGTCTGGAAGTTGGTGAGCATGCCGCCCAGCCAGCGGTGGTTCACGTAGGGCATGCCGACCCGGCTGGCCTGCTCGGCCACGGCCTCCTGGGCCTGCTTCTTGGTGCCGACGAAGAGCACCGAGCCGCCCTCGGCGACGGTGTTCTTGACGAAGTCGTACGCCTTCTCGATGTAGTCGAGCGTCTGGCGCAGGTCGATGATGTAGATGCCGTTGCGCTCGGTGAAGATGAAGCGCTTCATCTTCGGGTTCCAGCGACGCGTCTGGTGCCCGAAGTGAACGCCGCTCTCCAGCAGCTGGCGCATGGTGACGACGGCCATGTGGATGGCTCCTTGCCTGTTCCCTGGTTGTCGCGCAGACCGGTCGGCCTGCGCCCTGGCGCCCACACCGCGACCCGGCGGGCCCACCACGAAGGCGGGACCAGGGAGGCCGCGCGTGCCCGATCCAGCGCTCGCGGAATCAAGAGTTGGGCGCGCGAAGTTGACCGCACGGGGCGGTCACCGGTTGACCAGTCTACGCCGCCGCGATCCGGCCACCCCAGCCAGGGTGGCGTACGCCTCGCCGACGGCTCAGGCGGCCGAGCTGAGGGCTCAGGCGGCCGCGCCGGCCGCGATCATCAAGATCAACCCGATCGGCAGGTACGCCAACGGGGTCTTCAGGAACGCCTTCGGCCCGCCATGGGCCGCCCCCGTGATCAGGGCGTAGAAGCCGAGCCCGAACAGCGGCAGGGCCATCATCATGAGCCCGCCCGCCACGATGCGGCTCACGTCGAACTGGAAGACGCCCCGGACGAAGACGAGGAACATGATCAGCTCGAAGACGCCCAGGGACAACCCGATCAGCACCGCGTGCATCGGCTTGCGGCTCCGGTAGACGCCGGCGTCGGCGTCTCGTTCGGCCGAGCGGGAGCGAGGCTCTGGGCGTACCTCGGGCGCCATCTGCGTCGGCGGCGCGATCTGGGTCGGCGGCGGCTCCATCATCGGCGCGCGCTCCGGCGGCCGGGGGCCGAACGCCGGGCCGGGACCGGCCGGGGAGCCAGGGCCGGGGCCGTAGCCGGGTTCGAAGGCCGGTTGCGGCGGCGCGGGCGGCCCGAAGCGGTTCGGCTCGCCGTAGCCCGCGTTCACGTCGGCCATCGGGTAGCCGCCGCGGCCCCGCTCCTCGTCGCGGTAGCCACCGCCACCGCGCCGGTCGCGCCAGTCACCTTCGTACCCGCGGTCCTCGCCGGGCCACCGCTCGTCCGCGTATCCGCGGTCACCGTCGTATCCGCCCACGGCGGTAGACCGTAGGCGCTTTCCCGCCGGAATGCCAATCCGCGCTGCCCGGCCGGTGACATCACCTCGGCCGTACGGAGGATGTCTGGGGCACTTTTCCCCACGGTGTCGCAATCCACAGTCTCGCGTACGCCGCGGTGGCGCCGACCCGGCCGGAGTCGGGAGGCTCCCGGCTCATGACAAGAACGCGGCGCGCCTTCGGGGCGTGGGGCGAGCAGGTCGCCGAGGCGTACCTGCGGCAGCTCGGACTGGTGGTGGTCGACCGGAACTGGCGCTGCCCCGACGGCGAACTGGACCTGATCGCGCTGGACGGCGACGTGATCGTCTTCTGCGAGGTGAAGACCCGGCGAAGTCTGCTGTTCGGCTCCGGCGTCGAGGCGGTGCTCGGGCGCAAGGCAAGCCGCGTACGCCGACTGGCCGCCATCTGGCTCGCCGAGCATGACGCGGACGGCCGGGAGTTGCGGTTCGACGTCATCGGGGTCCGCCCGGGGGAAGGGCGTACGCCCCGGATCGACCACGTGACGGGTGCGTTCTAGTGAGCTACGCCAAGGTGCACGCGGCCGGCATCAGTGGAGTCACCGGGGTCCTCGTCGACGTCGAAGCCGACGTCGCGCTGGGGATGCCGCAGCTGGTCGTGTCGGGGCTGCCCGACGCCGCTCTGCACGAGGCCCGCGACCGCGTACGCGCGGCGCTGGTCAACGCGGGCGAGGAGTGGCCGCAGCGCCGGATGACGGTCAACCTCCGCCCGGCCACCGTACGCAAGCAGGGGTCGAGCTTCGATCTCGGCATCGCCGTGGCGATCCTCGGTGGGGCCGGGCGGCTGCCGCTGGCCGCGCTGGACGGCGTGGCGCTGATCGGGGAGTTGGGCCTGGACGGCATGATCCGGCCCGTCCGCGGGGTGCTGCCGATGGTGATGGCCGCCGCCCGGGCCGGGCTGACTCGGGCGATCGTTCCGGAGGCCAACGCCGCCGAGGCCGCCCTGGTTCCCGGCGTACGCGTCAAGGCGGCCTCCTCGCTGAACGCCGTCATGAGCTACGTCCGGGACGGCGTGGAGCTGCCCGCCGCCCTACCGGCCCTGACCCCCGACACTCGACCGCAGCTGGACCTGGCCGAGGTCGTCGGCCAGGAGCACGCCAAGGTCGCGTTGGAGGTCGCCGCCGCGGGCGGGCACCATCTGAGCCTTCTCGGACCGCCCGGAGCGGGCAAGACGATGCTCGCCGCCCGGCTGCCCGGACTCCTGCCGCCGTTGGACGATCGGGCGGCGCTGGAGGTGACCTCGCTCTACTCGATCGCCGGACGGCTCGCTCCCGGAGCCGGCCTCGTGCGGCACCCGCCGTTCCAGGCCCCGCACCACACGACGAGCACGGCCGCGCTGCTCGGCGGCGGGACCGGGCTGGCTCGACCGGGCGCGATCTCGCTGGCCCATCGCGGCGTGCTCTTCCTCGACGAACTGCCCGAGTTCAGCCGGACGGCCTTGGAGGCGCTTCGCCAGCCGCTGGAGGAGGGCTCGGTCCGGATCGGACGGTCCAAGGACTTCGTCACCTACCCGGCACGGGTGCAACTCGTCACCGCGGCGAACCCCTGTCCCTGCGCCCGGCCTGGTGGCGACGCGTTCTGCGAATGCTCGCCGACGGTCCGCCGCCGTTATCTGGGCCGGTTGTCCGGGCCGTTGATGGACCGGATCGATCTCCACGTCGAGCTTTTCCCGGTGACCTCGGCCGGACTGTTCGCCGTGGACGATCTGGTCGAGACCACCGAGACCGTCGCCCGACGCGTCTCCGCCGCCCGATCCGCCGCCGCCGAGCGCTGGCGGGCGTACGGGTGGCAGGTCAACGCGGAGGCGACCCGGTCGGCCCTTCGGCTGCCGCCGAGCGCCACCGCCGACCTCCGTCACCGCATCGACACCGGGCTGCTGTCGGCCCGGGGCTACCTCCGTGTTCTGCGGGTCGCCTGGACTCTCTGCGATCTGGCCGGCGCCGACCGGCCGACGCGCGAAGACGTGGCGACCGCTTTGGCTCTGCGATTGGGAGATCTGAGATGAGCACCGACGACCGCGTACGCCTGGCCCGCATCGCCCTCGGCTGTCTGGTCGAGCCCGGCCGGAAGGACGTCTTCGAACTGGTCACAGTGGACGGGCCGGAGGCGGCGCTGGACCGCCTCTGCGCCGGTGACGCGGCGGCGTCCGAAGCGGTCCGCAGCCGCCTGGCCGGGGCCGACCCCTGGGAGCTGGCCCGGCGGCATCTCGCCACCACCGAGCGCGTCGGCGCGCGGCTACTGACGCCGGAGGACGACGAATGGCCGGGCGCCCGGCTGGCCGACTTGGCCCGGATCTCGCGCCCGACGGTGTCCGGGGGAACGGCGGTCGACCGCGACACCTTCCCACCCCAGTGCCTCTGGGTAAGCGGAGCGCTGCCGCTGGCCGCGACGGTGGCCCGGTCGGTGGCGATCGTCGGCGCCCGCGCGAGTACGCCCTACGGCGATCACGTGGCCGCCGAGCTGAGCTACGGCCTGGCCCGCAAGGGGTACGCCGTGGTGTCCGGAGGCGCGTTCGGCATCGACGCCGCCGCGCATCGGGGCGCCCTGGCCGCCGGTGGCCCGACGATCGCCGTCCTCGCCTGCGGCGTCGATCGGGCGTACCCGATGGGGCACGCCGGTCTGTTGGAGCAGATCTCGGAGGCCGGACTGGTCCTCAGCGAGTGGCCGCCCGGGAGCGAGCCGTTGCGCTTCCGCTTCCTCATCCGCAATCGCGTGATCGCCGCGCTGACCCAGGGGACGGTGATGGTCGAGGCCGCGGCTCGCAGCGGGAGCCGGCAGACCCTGCACCGGGCGTTGCAGCTCGGGCGGGCCGCGATGGCGGTACCCGGTCAGGTGACCTCGGCCGCCTCCGTCGGCTGCCACGAGGAGCTGCGCAAACCCGAGGTGCTGCCGGTGGCCAACGTCGCCCACGTGCTGGAGGAGGTCGGCCGGATCGGCGCCGACCTCGCCCCGCCGGTGCTCGGCCCGGAACGGCCGGAGGACCAGCTCGACGAGGTCGAACACCGCCTGATGGACGCCGTGCCGGCCCACCGGCCGATGTTGTGCGGCGACATCGCGCGCATCGCGGGCATCCCCGTACGCGTGGCGCTGGCGAAGCTGCCCGCGCTGGTCACGAAGGGTCTCCTGGAAGAGCGCGGAGGCGCGTATCGGCTGCCCGCCCAGCGAGCGGACCGGCGATGAGCGGGATCAGATGTCGCTGGGCAGCGACAGATCCGGCTTCTCCAGCTCCTCGACGTTGACGTCCTTGAACGTCATGACCCGGACGTTCTTCACGAACCGGGCCGGGCGGTACATGTCCCAGACCCAGGCGTCGTGCATCTCGACCTCGAAGAAGACCTCGCCGTCGGAGTTGCGCACGTGCAGGTCGACCTGATTGGCGAGGTAGAACCGCCGCTCCGTCTCCACGACGTACGAGAACTGGCGGACGATGTCGCGGTACTCCTTGTAGAGCTGAAGCTCCATCTCGGTCTCGTACTTCTCGAGATCCTCAGCGCTCATCGCACGCCCTCCATGCTGACATCTTCCCCCACCCGGCGCCGGCGGCGAGCCGGGTCACCGGACGCCACGCCGACCGTACCCCGACCGTGCTCCTCGCGCCCATCGAGCGCTCGTTCCGACTCGGCCACGTTCTGATAGGAGAACCGGTGCTCCGCGCACGGCCCGTGCTCACGCAGCGCGGCCGAGTGCTCTGGGGTCGTATATCCCTTATGTAGATCGAAGCCGTATTCAGGATACTTTTCCGCCAGTTGCACCATGATCCGGTCCCGGGTGACCTTGGCCAGGACGCTCGCCGCCGCGACGCACGCCGCCACCTGGTCGCCCTTCCAGACCGCCAGCCCCGGCACGCCCGCGCCGTCCACGGGGAACCCGTCGGTCAGCACATACTCCGGGCGGACGGCCAGCGCGGCCAGCGACCGCCGGAGCGCGGACAGGTTGCAGAACTGCAGCCCCAGCCGGTCCACGTCGGCCGCCTCGATCACGACCACGTGGTAGGCCAGCGCGCGCTTGACGACCTCGTCGTAGATGCGGTCGCGGGCCAACGGTGTGAGCAGCTTCGAATCGGTCAGCCCCGGAATCTCGCCCGCCTTGCCGTCGGGCAGCACCGCGGCCGCCGCGACCAGCGGGCCGGCACAGGCCCCTCGGCCCGCCTCGTCCGCCCCGGCGACATGCACGAAGCCACGCCGGCGCAGCGAACGCTCCAGCGCGTAAATCCCGCCTTCCCGGCGGGTGACCGTCTTCGGCGGCAACAGCATGCGGCCAGCGCCCTCCCCTGATCCGGATCTTCACCGTTCTCCAGTCTCCGACGTTACGTCACCCGGGTGACACCCGGGACGCGGGACCCGCCCGGTCGTCCACATCCGCCCGTCGTCCACAGGATCGACGAGCGCCACTTCGGCGTACGCGGGGCGGTCGGCCGACGATCCGGGGATGCGACTGTTCCTCACCGGCTTGCTGATCTTGTCCAGTGCGGTTCCGACCTCCTCACCAGCGCAGTACGGCTGGCCCCTGGCCGGTACGCCGGCCGTCACCCGCCGGTTCGAGCCGCCGCCGCAACCGTGGCTGCCCGGGCATCGCGGAGTCGACCTGGCCGGCTCGCCGGGGGCGGTCGTCCGCGCGGCCGGGGACGGGCGAGTGATCTTCGCCGGGATGATCGCCGGGCGTGGCGTGGTCAGCGTGGCCCACGCGGACGGTGTACGCACGACCTACGAACCGGTGACCCCCACGACGACGGCCGGCCTGGCCGTACGCCGGGGCGGCTCGCTCGGGCGGCTCGACCCGGGACATCCCGGCTGTCCCCGCCCGGCGTGCCTGCATTGGGGCGCCCGCCGGGGCGAGACCTACCTCGATCCGCTGTCGCTGCTCGGGCTCGGCCGCGTCCGGCTCAAGCCCCTGCGCTCCGCAGCAGGCCGGGCAGTCCGTCCGCCAGCCGTTGCGCATCCGCGCCGGAGACGTAGATGTGACCGGAGACGCGCAGCAGCCCGCCGTCCTCCCACGGATTCACGTTGACCTCGACGCCCAGCTCTTCGCCGATCCTCGCGCGCAGCGCCGCCCAGAAATTCGTGCCCGCCCCGGGCGGCCCGGGCAGCCGCACGACCCGCATGCTCACGCCGTCGCCGGGAAACGGCCGGTCGGCCCCGATCTTCTCGGCGAGGAGGCGCTGCGCGTACTCGGCCACATCGACGGCGTACGCCCGGACGCGGTCCGGGCCGAGCGATTCGAGCAGGTCCAGCCCGGCCGGGGCGGCCAGCCAAGCGGTCACGTCCCGCGTGCCCTGATGCTCGATCGACCGGGGGAAGCCGTCCGGATCAGCGTGCGAGACGACGAGCGGTTCGATACGGTCCACCCACTGTGGCGCGACGGTCAGCAACGCCGTGCCCCGGGGCGCGAACGCCCACTTGTGGAAGTTGCCTGTCCAGAAATCGGCCCCGATGCCCTCGACGTCCGTGTCCAGCATCCCGGGGACGTGCGCGGCGTCGACCAGCAGCGGGACACCCTCCGCTCGCAGCCTCGCGGCGATGCGGGCGATGGGGAACAGCTTCGCGGTGGCGGCGGCAATGTGGTCCACAATGGCCAGTCGGGTCACCCCGGGCCGGACCCCGGCCACAATCCGCTCCAAAACCTCGTCGTCCCCGGCCTCCAGCGGAATGTGCACGACTCGCACCCGCACGCCGGTGCGCGCGGCGAACCGGTCCAGCGCCGTGATCACGGCGTCGTACGCGTGATCGGTGGTGAGAATCTCGTGCTCTGGGCGTACCACTGGGAAAAGCGTGTGGAGCACGGTCGCCGTCGCCGCGGTCGCGTTGACGACCAGCGCGGACCGCGCGGGGTCTGCCTGGACGTAGCCGGCCAGCCGGGCGCGGACCTCGTCCAGCCGATCGGGCAGCCGCCGCGCGAACCGCATGGGGTTGCGGTCGGCCTCGTCAAGAAAGCCCCGGTGCGCTTCGCGCACCGGGACTGCCACCGCGCCGAACGAACCGTGGTTGAGATAACTCACCGACGGGTCGAAGGAGAAGAGTTCGCGGCCACCCTCGAAGATCATGGGGCAACCTTAGCCAGTGGGCGCGGGCACGCTCTCGTAGCTGTCGGGCACGCTCAGCCAGCGCATCCGGTCGAACGGCCAGAAGAGCACGAAGGCCCGGCCGACGACCGAGTCGATCGGGATGGTCGCCTGGTTGATGTCGCTGTTGTTGTGCGCCCGCCAGTTCTGGAGCGAGTCGCCGGAGGAGTACCGGTTGTCGCCCATCACCCAGAGCCGGCCCGCGGGCACGACGATGTCGAAGTCCTGCGGCGCCGCGTTCTGCCCGGTGTGATCGGTGTTGGGCAGGATGTAGGGCTCGTCGAGCGGATGCCCGTTGATCTGGATCCGGCCCTGCGGGTCACAGCACGTGATGTGATCGCCCGGTACGCCGATCACGCGCTTGATGAAGTCCTTCTCGGTCGGGTCCGACCGCCAGGACTCCGGCGACACGAAGACGATCACCTCGCCCCGGTGCGGATCCCGGAAGTCGTAGACCAGCTTGTTGACGAGCACCCGGTCGTCGATGTTGAGCGTGTGCTCCATCGACTGCGACGGGATGAAGAACGTCTGGACCACGAACGCCCGCACCAGGAACGCGACCACGAGGGCCACGACGAGAAGAATGGGCAGTTCACGCCAGAACGAGCCGCTGCTGCCGCTGCTCTTACTCTTGGTCTGCTCGTCAATCACGCACGGAGCCTACGCGACCGCGCTGTGTTCCTGCGGGCGAGCCACACCGGCGCGAGCATCGCGAGCCCGACGGGATCGACCGGCAGCACGGGATCGCCCCCGAGAGCTTGGGTTTGACCAGCGGGCACGTCCTTGAACGGATCCGACGAGGAGATCGAATCCCAGCGGCTGACGGGCCACACGACCGTGCCCGCCCGCCCGATCACGTTCTCGATCGGGACGAGACCACGGCAGCGCGAGTCCTGGGAGACGAATCGGTTGTCGCCCATGACGAACAGCATCCCCGGCTCGACCACGACCTCGTCGAACTGGCGGGGGCCGCACTGGCCCGGCGTCTTGGGGCTGTCCTTGTTGGCGTTCTTCGTGACGTAGGGCTCGTCGATCGGAGTGCCGTTGACGAAGATCCGGCCCTTCACGTCACAGCAGGAGACCCGATCCCCCGGTACGCCGATCACCCGCTTGATGAAGTCCTTCTCCCCCGGCGTACCGAGGCCGACGAGGTCGCTGAGGCCGCTGCCGACCTTGGAGAAGAAGCTCGCGTTGGGGTCCGCGGAGAACTCCGGGGTCCAGTTCGGCGGACCCTTGAAGACCACGACGTCGCCGCGCTCCGGATCACCGAAGCGGTAGACGACCTTGTTCACCAGTACGCGGTCGCCGCGGATCAGGGTGTCCTCCATCGAGCTGGAGGGGATGTAGTACGCCCGGAAGAGGAAGGTCTGGACCAGGAAGGCGACGCCGAGCGCGATCACCAGGAGGAGCGGAATCTCCTGCCACAGCTTCAATCTGCGCCGCTGGCGACGCTGCGGCCCGGCCGGCGCCGGCCGGTTGACCGGCTCCAAGGACCGGGACGCCGGCACTGCCGGCACGCCTGTCCCCCACCGCTGGTCATAGCCCGAACGATCCTCGTAGCGGGGCTCCTCCCGCCGCGGCTCGTCATACCGCGGCTCTTCGTAGCGGGGCTCCTCATAGCGCGACTCGCTGTAACGCGGGTCGGCGTATCGAGAGTCGGCTTCCCAGCGCGGGTCCTGCGGATCCGCCCACGACCGTTGCGGAGGGTAAGGCTCGGCTGGCTCCTCGGCCGGCCAGCGATCACGCGAGGCGTCCCGGTCGGGCTCGCGAGGATCCTCCCACCGAGGCTGCTCGGGCCATCGGTCGTATGTGCGGTCGGTCACCGGAGGCACTCTAGATGCTGCCGCAGCGTTTGGGGAGGGCCGATTATGTCCGAAGGGTTAAGTTCCGGGACATCAGTGCTGTCCGGAGCCTTGTCTGCCGGATAACGCGACAAGACCCCGTCCTTCCGGACGAGGCCTTGTCGTACGTTCGACCGATAGAACGGCGCTCAGGCCGCCTTGGTCTCCCGGAGCTCCTTGATCTTGGCCTTCTTGCCGCGCAGATCCCGGAGGTAGTACAGCTTGGCCCGGCGGACGTCACCGCGGGTCACGACCTCGAGCCGGTCGACGGCCGGGCTGTTGATCGGGTAGGTGCGCTCGACGCCGACGCCGTAGCTCTCCTTGCGGACCGTGAAGGTCTCGCGCAGGCCCGAGCCCTGGCGGCGGATGACGACGCCCTGGAAGATCTGGACCCGGGACCGGTTGCCCTCGACGACTCGGGCGTAGACCTTGACGGTGTCACCGGCGCGGAAGGCCGGGGTGTCGGTACGGACGGACGCTTCGTCCAGCATGTCCAGCGTGTTCATCGCTGTTCCTCAGTGTCGCGCGCGCCGCTCCCGGCGCGCGTGCGGACATTACTGACCCCGCTCGCAGCTGTCACCAGCTCCTCCGACCCGCTCGCGCGGGTGCGCGGTCCTCGCTCCGCGGGCGTGCTTCAGCTCCCCGCGAGAACGGCAACCTCTCCACTCTGCCACATCGGGTACGCACGGCGGAAACCGCCCCGGGCAGATCACACCACAGTCTTGGGCGCTGGATCAGGGTTCTCCGTCGAATCCTGGTCCAAGATTCGACCCGGAACCCTGATCCAGTGCCCGAGCGGCGAGGGTGGCGCGGTCCTTCTTGTCCAGCGACTCGGGATCGAGCGCCGCGATGAGGTCCGGACGACGGTCGGCCGTACGCAGAAGCGCCTGATCCCGACGCCAGCGAGCGATCTTGCCGTGATCACCGGAACGCAGGATCTCCGGCACCTCCAGCCCTCGCCAGACCGCAGGTTTGGTGTACATCGGCGCTTCGAGCAGCCCGTTCGCGTGGGACTCCTCGTCCAGCGAAGCGGCGTTGCCGAGGACGCCGGGCAGCAATCGGGTGATCGCCTCCAGCATCACCAGGACGGCCACCTCCCCGCCGAAGAGCACATAGTCGCCCAGCGACACCTCGGTCACGGGCATCCGCCCGGCCGCGTGATCGAGTACGCGTTGATCGATGCCTTCATACCGACCGCACGCGAACAGCAGGTGCTCCTCGGCGGCCAGTTCGTGCGCCAGCTCCTGGGTGAACAGCCGCCCGGTCGGGGCCGGGACGACCAGTCGCGTACGCCCGTCGGCCAGCGCGTCCAGCGCCTCGCCCCACGGTTCGGGGCGCATTACCATGCCGGCGCCACCGCCATAGGGACTGTCGTCGACCGTACGGTGCACGTCGTGCGTCCACGTCCGCAGATCGTGCACCGCCAGCTCCAGCCGCCCCTCCGCGCGGGCCTTGCCGAGCAGGGAGAGGTCGAGCGGGGCGAAGTACTCGGGGAAGATCGAGACGACGTCGACACGCATGCCGGGCGGCCCTACAGGTCCAGCAGCCCGTCGGGCGGATCGATCACGACTCGGCCCCCGGCGACGTCGACCGTCGGGACGATGGCCCGCACGAACGGGACCAGCGACGTCGTGCGGTCCTCTCGGCGTACGACCAGCATGTCGGAGGCCGGCGCGTGATCGATGCGCGCGACCACCCCGACCTTGTCGCCCCCGACCGTGACCACGTCGAGCCCGACCAGCTGGTGGTCATGGAACTCGTCCGGGTCCTCGGGGGCGGCGATGCCGGCGGAGTCGACCCAGAGCAGCAGGCCGCGCAGCTCCTCGGCGGCGTTGCGGTCCGGGACCTCCGCGAAGAAGATCAGCGGACGGCCCTGGTGCCAGCGCACCGACTCGATGGTGAGCCTGCCGCCCAAGGTGTCCTCCGTGGGGCCGGTGTCGAACACCGACCCCACGGTGAAGCGGTCCTCAGGCTCGTCCGTGCGGACCTCCACGACGAGTTCGCCGCGAATCCCGTGCGGACGGAGGATCTTGCCGACGACCAGCAGCATGACGGCCTAGTAGGCGTCGACGATGTCGACGCGCATCCCCTTGCCGCCCACCGAGCCGATCACCTGGCGCAGCGCCCGGGCGGTACGCCCGCCGCGACCGATCACCGTACCCAGGTCGTCGGGGTGCACGCGCACTTCGAGCCGCGCGCCGCGGCGCGCGTCGACGAACCGCACCCGGACCTCGTCCGGGTGCTCCACGATGCCCTTGACCAGGTGTTCGAGTGCCGGACGCAGGGTGCTGTCGGTCCGGCCCGACGAGCTGCTGCCGCGCAAGGTCAGGCCCCCTCGGCCGGAGCCTCAGCCGGCTCAGCCGGCGTCTCGGCCTTGGCTTCGGCCTTCTTCTCGGCCTTCTTCGGCTCCGCCTTCTTGGTCTCCGCGACGCCGGCGGCGGCCTGCGCCTCGGCCTCGTAGATCGCCTTGCGGTCGACCTTGGCGGCGGCGACCTTCAGCGGCTCGGCCGGGGCCGGGAGGCCCTTGAACTTCTGCCAGTCGCCGGTCTTGCTCAGGATGGCGATGACCGGCTCGCTCGGCTGCGCGCCGACCGACAGCCAGTACTGCACCCGGTCGGACTTGACCTCGATCAGCGAGGGCTCCTCCTTCGGGTGGTAAACGCCGATGAACTCGATCGCCTTGCCGTCGCGCTTGGTACGCGAGTCGGCGACGACGATGCGGTACTGCGGGTTGCGGATCTTGCCCATCCGCAGAAGCCGGATCTTGACGGCCACGT
>JABFYB010000713.1 GCA_013361475.1 Hamadaea sp. | reverse complement strand
GCGGAGGTGAGCCGGGCCGACGTGGTCGAGATCGTCGACGCGCCCGCCTCGGTGGTCGCCCGCGCCGCCGCGACCATGACGGCACCGGCTGAGGGGACGCTGGCGCGGCTCGCCGTCTCCGCCGGTGATCAGGTCGCCAAGGGTCAGATCGTGGCGGTCGTCGACTCGCCCACGGCGCAGCAACGGCTGCGGGATGCGAAGAAGGCGCTGGACCTGGCGAAGCGGTCCAGCGGTGGCGGTGGGGTCCGGGTGGATCTCAGCGGGACCGCCCGGCAGCTCGACGAGGCCGCCGCCAAGGCGTTCGACCAGGCCCGCGCGGCGGTGGCGTACATCGCCGACCCGGCGCTGAAGAAGGCGCTGCTCGCGCAGGTCGACGCGGCCGAGCAGCAGTACGCCGCCGCGTCGAAGGCGGTGACCTCGGCGGTTCGCGGAGTGCAGCGCGGTCTGCAGTCCATCGGCAGCGCCATGAGCGCCCTGGGCGCCGCCCAGAAACTCCAGGCGCAGCAGGCGTACGACCTGGCGAAGGCCACGGTCGACGCACTGACGCTGCGAGCGCCGATCGCCGGCGTGATCCAGTTGGGCGGGGCGAACAGTTCGGCCGCGAGCGGAGTGGACCTGTCGTCGCTGCTCGGCGCGGCGGCCGGCGGGCAGACGCCGACGACCGGGGGCAGCGGCACGGGTTCGATTCCCGGCGTCTCGCAGACCGTTCCCGAGGGCGGCCCGGTGTCGGCCGGGACCGCCATCCTGACCATCGTCGACGTCAGCGAACTCGGCCTGGTGGCCGAGGTGGACGAGACCGACATCCTGCTGGTCAAGCCGGGGCTGGACGCCGAGGTCGAACTCGACGCCGCGACCGACGTCCGCTACCCCGCCCGCGTCGCCAGCATCGACGTCCTGCCGACGGCCAACGCGCGCGGCGGGGTGGCGTATCGGGTGCGGTTGAGTCTCACTCCACCGGCGGGCGCCCCGACGCCGCGGCCGGGCATGAACGCCGTCGCCCACCTCCACGTACGCCAGGCGAACTCCGCCGTCGCGGTGCCGGCCGCCGCCGTCTTCACCGCCGAGGGCCAATCGCTGACCTGGGTACGCGGCCCGGACGGCAAGGCCGAGCGGCGTCCGGTGATCCTCGGCGTCTCCGGCGAGGACCTGGTGCAGATCACCGACGGACTTCAGCCCGGCGACCGGGTCGTCGTCCGGGGCGCCGACAAGGTGCACCCCGGAGACGAACTGCCGTGACCGCCGCTGCCGAGCCGGCCGCGATCGAGGCGGTGAACGTGGAGCGGACCTATGACCTCGGCGGAGTGACCGTTCCGGCGTTGCGTGGGGTCTCCTTCACGGTCGAGCGGGCCGCCTATGTGGCCGTCGTCGGCCCCTCCGGCTCCGGCAAGTCGACGCTGATGCACCTGCTCGGTGGGCTGGACCGGCCGACGGCGGGGACGCTGCGCATCGACGGGCGCGACGTCTCGTCGCTGACGCCCGCGGAGCTGGCTCAGCTGCGCAACGAGACCATCGGCTTCGTCTTCCAGTCGTTTCACCTCCTTGCGCGTACCACTGCGCTGGACAATGTCGCGTTGCCGCTGGTCTATCGCGGTCTGAACGCCCGCGAGCGCCGGGAGAGGGCCCGCGAGACGCTGGCGCGCGTCGGCCTGGCGCACCGCGTGGACCATCGCCCGAACCAGCTGTCGGGCGGTGAGCAGCAGCGGGTGGCCATCGCGCGGGCGCTCGTGACCGAACCCACGGTCCTGCTGGCCGACGAGCCGACCGGCAACCTGGACACCGCGACCGGACAGGCCGTGATGGAGCTGCTGGAACGGTTGAACGCCGAGTCGGGCGCGGCGTTGGTGCTGGTCACCCACGACCGGGAGGTGGCCGCCCGGGCCGGCCGGCGCATCCACATGCGAGACGGCGTCATCGAGGCGGACGAGGGCGGGGCGGCGTGAGGCTGGCGGAGGCGTGGCGGGTCGCGCTGGACGCGTTGCGGGCCAACCGGCTGCGCAGCGGGCTGACCATGCTGGGCATGGTGATCGGGGTGGCCGCCGTCGTGGTGCTCGTGGCGCTCGGCACCGGCACGAAGAACGAGGTCGAGTCGCAGGTCGAAGGGCTCGGCGCGAACTTGATGTTCGTCGTGCCCGGCAAGGTGGACTTCAACTCCGCGCCGACCGCGTCGCCGCTCGACACGAGCGATCTCAACGCGGTCATCCGGACGGTCGGCGACCGGGACCGGGTGACGGTGTCGCTGACCTCCGGCGAAACCGTGCGGGCCGGGCGGAACTCCACCTTCACCACGGTGCTCGGCGTCATGGAGACCACCCCCAAGGTCTTCGTACGCACCCTGCACAGCGGTTCGTACCTGGCGCGTACGGATGTCGACACCGGAAGGCGCGTCGCCGTGCTGGGCGCCAAAACGGCTCGGACGCTGTTCGGCGACCGGGACGCCGTCGGGCGGCAGATCACGATCGCGGGCGTACGCTTCCGCGTCGTCGGCGTCTTCGCGCCGCTCGGGCAGAGCCTGGGCGTCGACCGGGACACCGAGGTGCACATTCCGATCAGCACCGCGCAGCGCCTGTTCGGCACGAACCGCATCGACGCCTTCGCGATCAAGGCGCCGGACGCGGAGTCGGTCGGCCCGCTCGGCGATCGGGTCCTCGCCGAGCTGCGCAAACGCCATCCGGACACCGAGTTCAGCGCGGTCACCCAGGATCAGATCCTCGGCGTGCTGGCCGACATCCTCGGCGTACTCACCACCGTGCTCGCCGCCATCGCCGGGATCTCGCTGCTCGTCGGCGGAGTCGGCGTCTCCAACATCATGCTGGTGTCGGTGCGCGAACGCACCAAGGAGATCGGGCTCCGGAAAGCCGTCGGCGCCAAGCCACGTGACATCGGAGTGCAGTTCCTGCTCGAAGCCGTGCTGCTGACCACCATCGGCGGCGTACTCGGAATGACGCTGGGCGTCGCCGCCTCGCTGATCACGGCCGCCCTGTCACCAGTGCCGGCGACCGTCACCTGGTGGTCGCTCGCGCTCGCCTTCGGCGTCTCGGCCGGCGTCGGGATCATCTTCGGCGTCGTGCCGGCGCAACGGGCCGGCCGTCTCGATCCGGTTGTCGCTCTGCGTACCGAATGACCGTTTCGCACTGTCTGGTTTAGGCCTCCGGATCACGGATCTGCGTCGAATCTTGGGCCAAGATTCGACCGAGATCCCTGATCCGGCGTCGTGCGTACCCGCAAGCCATCGGCTGCGGGCAACCGGGTGTGTTCGGGCGATTACTGAAAGCTGTCGCGTTAGCCACATGAGCCCCGCTAACGTTCTACTTACACGCTGGATGGGGGAAAGGCATGAATTCGCGCGGGACGCCACACGACAACGAGCTGGCGGAGGTGCGCTTCCTCACGGTCGCCGAGGTCGCGACGCTGATGCGAGTCTCGAAGATGACCGTCTACCGGCTGGTCCACTCCGGTGACCTGACCGCGGTCCGGGTCGGGCGCTCCTTCCGAGTGCCCGAGCACGCGGTCCACGAATACTTGAGGGGCGCGTTCTCCCAAGCCGCATGAGGGTGACCGCCCGGTTTCACGAACACGCATGCGTGC
>JABFYB010000348.1 GCA_013361475.1 Hamadaea sp. | reverse complement strand
GGAGAGGCCGGCTCAGCGGCGAGCGTGCTCACCGCTAGAGGGTAAGCCAAGCACCTGCGCAGACCTTTTCAGCCCCGCCGAGGTGCGACCGATCACACCTACCGGTCGGTCCGGCTCGATGCGGCGTGGTCAGCCGCGAGGACCGGGCTCGACCCGGGGGCAGCACCGTCACAGCGCCCGATTCCGCATAGCACGGCGCGCCCGGGGGAAGTGAGGGAGATCGCGTACGCACCGTGCACACGATCTGTAGGGTCTGAGGGGAAAGGCGACACCGTGGCCGCCCGAGACACACTCCGGCCGGAAGCTCACGCTGTTCCTGCACATCTGGCGAACAGCCGCGAGCGCTGGCCGGACCAACACATATGCAGGGAGCAGGAAGCACCGTGGCCGAGTTGAGTTGGTCTGATCTTGATAAGCGCGCCGTCGACACGATCCGGGTGCTGGCCATGGACGCGGTCGAGAAGTCCGGCAACGGGCATCCCGGCACGGCGATGAGCCTGGCGCCGGCGGCGTACCTCCTCTTCCAGAAGGTGATGCGCCACGATCCGGCCGATCCGCACTGGCTGGGCCGGGACCGGTTCGTCCTGTCCTGCGGGCACAGCAGCCTGACCCTCTACATTCAGCTCTACCTGAGCGGCTACGGCCTGCAGCTGTCGGATCTGCAGCAGTTGCGGCAGTGGGGCTCGCTGACCCCCGGCCACCCCGAGTACAAGCACACCCGGGGCGTCGAGACCACCACCGGCCCGCTCGGTCAGGGCATCGCCAACGCGGTCGGCATGGCGATGGCGGCCCGCCGCGAGCGCGGCCTGCTCGACCCGGAGCCGGCCGTCGGACAGAGCATCTTCGACCACCACATCTTCGTCTTCGCCTCCGACGGCGACATCGAAGAGGGCATCAGCCACGAGGCCAGCGCCATCGCCGGCCACCAGAAGCTCGGCAACCTCATCATGATCTACGACGACAACGAGATCTCGATCGAGGACGACACCCGCATCGCCAAGTCCGAGGACGTCGTCGCGCGGTACGCCGCGTACGGGTGGCACACCGCCCGCGTCGACTGGACCCGGACGGGCAAGTACGAGGAAGACGTCGAGGCGCTCTGGCAGGCCGTGCAGGACGCCAAGGCCGAGACCGACCGGCCGAGCTTCATCGCGCTGCGCACGATCATCGGCTGGCCCGCGCCGAACAAGCAGAACACCGGCAAGATCCACGGTTCCGCCCTGGGCGCCGACGAGGTCGCCGCGACGAAGAAGATCCTCGGCTTCAACCCCGAGGCCAGCTTCGACGTCAACGACGAGGTGCTCGCGCACGCCCGTGCGGTCGGCGACCGTGGTGGCGAACTCCACGCCGCCTGGCAGAAGAAGTTCGACGCGTGGAGCACGGCCAACCCCGAGCGGGCCACCCTGCTCAAGCGCCTCCTCGCGCGTACCCTCCCGGAAGGCTGGACCAAGTCGCTGCCGGAGTGGGCCGCGGGCAGCAAGGCGATCGCGACCCGGGCCGCCTCGGGCGAGGTGCTGACCAAGCTGGCGCCGGTCCTGCCGGAGCTGTGGGGCGGTTCGGCGGACCTCGCGGAGAGCAACAACACCACGATGAAGGGCGAGCCGTCGTTCATCCCCGCCGAGTTCGCGACCAAGGAGTTCCCGGGCGACGAGTACGGCCGGACGCTGCACTTCGGCATCCGCGAGCACGCCATGGGCGGCATCCTGAACGGCATCGCCCTGCACGGCAAGACGCGGCCCTACGGCGGCACCTTCCTGGTCTTCAGCGACTACATGCGGCCTTCGGTACGCCTCGCCGCGCTGATGGGCCTGCCGGTGACCTACGTGTGGACGCACGACTCCATCGGCCTGGGCGAGGACGGCCCGACGCACCAGCCGATCGAGCATCTGTCGGCGCTGCGGGCGATCCCGGGGCTGGACGTCGTCCGCCCGGCCGACGCCAACGAGACCGCGCACGCCTGGCGCGCCGCGCTGGAGCACGTCGACCGGCCGACCGGCCTGGTGCTGACCCGGCAGGCGTTGCCGGTGCTCGACCCGGCCAGTGTGTCCTATGAGGACTTCACGAAGGGCGCGTACGTCCTGGCCGAGGCCGGCAACGGCAAGCCGCAGGTGATCATCATGGCCACCGGCTCCGAGGTGTCGATCGCGCTGACCGCGCGCGAGCGCCTCGAGGCCGAGGGCCTCGCCACTCGCGTCGTCTCGGTGCCGTGCCAGGAATGGTTCCGGGCGCAGGACCGCGAATACCGCGACCAGATCCTGCCGCCGAACGTCAAGGCGCGGGTCAGCGTCGAGGCGGCCGTCGAGATGTCGTGGCGCGACCTGGTCGGCCCGGACGGCGAGTCGGTGAGCATCGAGCACTACGGCGCGTCCGCGCCCTACCAGGTGCTGTTCGAGAAGTTCGGGTTCACCCCGGACAACGTGGTGGCGGCCGCCCGCGCGAGCCTGTCGCGCATCGGGGCCATCAAGGGCGAGACGACCGGGAACTGAGGAGACTGGTGATGGCAGGCAACCTTGCGAAGCTGTCCGCCGCCGGAGTGGCGGTCTGGCTGGACGACATCTCCCGGGAACGGCTGCACGGGGGCGGGTTGGACAAGCTGCGTACCGAGCAGCACGTCGTCGGCGTGACGAGCAACCCGACCATCTTCGCCGCCGCGCTGGCGGGCTCGGAACTGTACGCCGAGCAGCTGCACGACCTCGCCGTCCGCAAGGTCACGGTGGACGAGGCCGCCCGGATGATCACGACGTACGACGTGCGCTGGGCCTGTGACGTGATGCGCCCGGCGTACGACGCGTCCGAGGGCACCGACGGCCGGGTCTCCATCGAGGTGGACCCGCGGCTGGCGATGGAGACCGACGCGACCGTCGCCGAGGCGAAGCAGCTGTGGTGGCTGGTGGACCGGGAGAACCTCTTCATCAAGATCCCGGCGACCGTGCCGGGTATCCCCGCGATCACGCAGACCCTCGCGCACGGGATCAGCGTGAACGTGACGCTGATCTTCTCGCTGGAGCGCTACCGGGCCGTCATGGACGCCTGGCTGACCGGGCTGGAGCAGGCCAAGGCGAACGGGCACGACCTGACCAAGCTGGAGTCGGTCGCGTCGTTCTTCGTGTCCCGGGTGGACACCGAGGTCGACAAGCGCCTGGAGAAGATCGGTACGCCCGAGGCCCTGGCGCTGCGGGGCAAGGCCGCCGTGGCGAACGCCCGGTTGGCGTACCAGGCGTACCTGGAGGTGGCCGGCGGCGAGCGCTGGGCGGCGCTGAAGGCGGCCGGAGCGCGGCCGCAGCGGCCGCTGTGGGCGTCGACGGGCACGAAGAACCCCGACTACTCCGACGTGCTCTACGTCGACGACCTGATCGCGCCGGGGACCGTGAACACGATGCCCGAGAAGACGATGCGGGCCGCCGACGATCACGCGACCGTCTCGGCCGACACCATCACGTCCCACTTCGCCGACGCCCAGCAGGTGCTGGACGACCTGCGCGCGGTCGGCGTCGACATGGACGACGTCGTCGAGGTGCTGGAGTCCGAAGGCGTGGACAAGTTCGAGGCCAGCTGGACCGAGCTGCTCGACGGAATCGCGGCGAAGCTG
>JABFYB010000788.1 GCA_013361475.1 Hamadaea sp. | reverse complement strand
GGCAGACCGCGTTCCTCGACCACCAGCCTGGTCTTGGATCCCTCCTCGGTCAGCCACACCTCGATCTGTCCCTCGTCATCCGTACCTGGCTCCGTCGTCAGCAGCAGGTGGCGGGGCGCATCGCACACCTCGACGCGCGCCGGGCCGGTCCAGCTGCTCGCGAAGACGACCTCGACCGTGCCGCCGACCCGCAGGTCCCCGTCGACCCGGGCGAGCCAGCGCGCCAGCCGCTCGGGCGAAGTACACGCCTCCCAGAGGTCGCCGATGTCGGTGTCGTAAAGGTCCTCGACCCGGACTGCTCCGTGGGTCTCGTCGACTGCTCGCATCGTCGCGATAGTTGTCATCGTCGTGCCTTCTTTCCACGTGCGATCTCGGTGTGGAGGGCGTCGAGCCGGTTCTCCCAGAGCCTGCGGTACCTGCCCAGCCACTCGTCGACCTCGACGAGCGCCTCGGGGCGGAGCGTGTAGATCCGGCGCTGCGCGTCCTGGCGCACGTCGACCAGCCCAGCTTCCCGCAGCACGCGGAGATGCCGGGACACGCCCGGGCGGGCAATCGGGAGAGCGTCGGCAAGCTCTCCCGCACTCGCCGGGTGATCGCGGAGAATCTCCAGAACCGTGCGCCGGCTCTCGTCTGCCAGCGCTTGCAACACGGCGTCCATGACTTTAATGTAACCACATGGGTACGTAACCGCAAGGTTACATTAGGCCCTTGTGAAAACGTTGTGCGACCAGGAGGAGCCGAAAATGACGGTGACAGTCGACGCCGAGATCACCGCGCTCATGCGCTGCCTTCAGCAGGAGCGAGACCACGTGCTGGGTGCCGTGGAAGGACTGAGCGACGAGGCGTTGCGCCGCCCCGTGCTGCCCTCCGGATGGAACTGTCTCGGGATGGTGCAGCACCTCACCTTGTCAGTGGAGCGTTTGTACTTCCGCGCTGTTGTGGCTGGGGATCCCGAGGTCATCGACCAGGTCGGCAGCCAAGCCAGCGCATGGCAGGTGGATCCCGGGCTGCCGGCCGCCGACGTCCTTGATCGTTATAGCCACGAGGCGTCCCTCGCCGACGCCGTCATCACCGCCTCATCCCCAGAGGCCGGCTTGGCCTGGTGGCCCTTTCCCGAGAGTGGGTGGCGCCTCCACAATCTTCGGGATGTCCTGCTCCACGTGATCACTGAGACCGCCTGTCACGCCGGACACCTCGATGCAGCTCGAGAACTCATCGACGGACAGCAGTGGCTGGTGAACACCTGACTCCCGGTGGCCGATGAACCGTGCCCATGACGGGTCACATTCGGAAACGGGCAGTCCGCCTCGGACAGTGCTCGGTTGGTGCCTCACTGCGGTCGGCATCGAGACCGACGAAAGGCGGGACGAGCTGATCGCGCACGCTATCGGCGGCCGCTTCCGCACCTGGGCGGAGCCGTCACGGGCGGATGTCCATTCCGTCGCCGAGCGCCTGGCCGAGCAGGTTCTCCGTGTCGGCACCTGATCACCTCGCCAGGTGGCGGCAGGTGCGGGAACGGGTCGCCTGGCGTGACGTCGTCCCGAACGGCGTCAGACCCGTGCGGGCACTCCGTGACGGGTTCGCCGACCACACTCGCGCATTGCCTGCGGCGGTATTCCGGCCCGGCCCCGCGTACGCCAAAGCCGGCCGCGAGCGGTACGGCCTGCACCCAGCCACGGAGCACTGGTTCGCGATGTGTCTGGCCCAGGGAGACGAAACTGCGACACCGGTCACCGCCCGAGCCGCTCGGATCTACCTCGACATCGCCTTCTTCCACCCTACGACGACGGCAACGCCCGCCTTGCCGGGCTTGTACTTCAGTTCGTGCTGCTGCGGGAGCGTGGTGCGCCGTGCCGACGACGCCGCGGACCTCGCCCGGCTGATACATGGCGTGGCCGCAGCCACCCGCCGTCGTCGGCTTCGACAGCGCCTCTACTCGGGTGTCCCGAGGTCACCCGTGCCACCCATGGGATACGGCACCTAGTTAGCCGAACCGCGGAGCGCGCTCGGGCAGCTCACATGATGGTGTGGGGCCGGCGGGGCTCGAACCCGCGACCGAGGGATTATGAGTCCCCTGCTCTGACCGGCTGAGCTACGGCCCCATGCACGGCGGTCGGCCGGCGGGCCGGTTGACCTTCGCGTGGTCCCTAGAGTAGCCGCCGGGGCCAGCCGATTTCACCCACCGTCCCGCGCTTTTCGGCGGATCGGGGTTATCCATGCGATCCAGACCCAAGATCACCTGGATAACCCCGGTCTTGGGAAGGGGTCAGTGCACCCCCAGGGTCACGTCGGCGACCATGACCCGATCGTGGCCGACCACTCGTTCGGGGCCGGTGAGGTGGAGGGGGATCGTCGCCCGGATGTCCGCGCTGGAGGCGGCGAGGCGCAGTTCGAGGTCTCCGGGTTCGACGACGCGGCGGCCGTCCAGGCCGGTGAACGAGGCGAGGTCGGGGTGGAAGCGGAAGCCGACCTGGGCCGACTGGCCCGGTTCGAGGGGGACGCGGGCGTACCCGATGAGGCGTTGCACCGGCCGGGTCACCTGCGCCACCGGGTCGTGGAGGTAGAGCTGCACGATCTCCGCGCCGGGCCGGTCGCCGTGGTTGGTCACGGTCAGGGTCACCGTGATCGGCTCGTCGGTGGCCAGCTCGGTGGGTTGGACCGGGGTCACGTCGGTCCAGCCGAAGGAGGTGTACGCCAAACCGTGGCCGAACGCGTACAGCGGGGTGGGGTCGACGCTGCTGACGCCGGTGCGGTGGGCCAACCGCGGCCCGAGGTACGCGGCCGGCTGTCCACCGGGGCTGCGGGGGATGCCGATCGGGAGGCGGCCGGAGGGGTTGACCCGCCCGGCGAGCACTCCCGCGACGGCCGGGCCGCCTTCTTCGCCGGGGAGGAAGGCTTGGACGACGGCGGCGCAGCGGTCGGCGTACGCACCCAGCGCGTAGGGGCGTCCGGTCAGCAGGACAAGCACGACCGGGGTTCCGATGTCGAGCACTTCCCGGAGGAACCGGTCCTGGTCGTCGGGGAAGTTGAGGTCGTCGACGTCGCAGCCTTCACCGGTGCTGCCCCGGCCGAAGAGCCCGGAGGTTTCGCCGACGACGGCCACGCAGACATCGGCCTCCGCGATGTCGTCGGTGAAGGTAGCCGTGGAGAGCTCGGCGAGCAGTGCGGTCCGCAGGGTCGGGACGTCCACGCCGGGGTCGGCCTGGTGGCCGTGGTGAGCGGCGAACGAATAGCAGCCGAGCATCGCGGCGGGGTTGTCGGCGTACGGGCCGACGAGGGCGATCTTGGCCGCTCGCAACGGGAGGGTGCCGTCGTTGGCGAGCAGGACGACTGACTCCTCGGCGATTCGACGAGCCAGTTCGCGGCTCGCCGGGGGGTCGAAATCGGCTGCGGTGGGCGGATCGGAGCGGTCGAGCAGACCCAATTCGATCTTCTGCCGCAGCACGCGACTCGCGGCCCGGTCGACGAGCGTCTCGGGGATCGTGCCGGAGCGGACGGCGTCCAGCAGCGGCTCGCCGTAGCAGCGGGTGGCGGGCAACTCGACGTCGAGGCCGGCGGCCAACGCCAGCGCGGCCGCCTGCGCCGGATCGGCCGCGACGCCG
>JABFYB010000533.1 GCA_013361475.1 Hamadaea sp. | reverse complement strand
GCCCGCGCCGCCGCCGACCTCCCGGCCCGCGTCCCGCAGCAGCTCGACCGCCTGCCCGGTGCTCACCGCCGCGACGAGCTGCGCGCGTTCGCCGTCGCTCAGGCCCAGCACGACCGCGCCGGGCTCGGGCAACCGCCGCACCACGTCGGTCGCGAGGCCGCGCAGCTCGTCGCCCGCCACGCCGGTCACTCGGCGTACCACGATGCGGCCGGGTCCGCACGGCTCGCTCCGCGTCGCCAGCTCGCCGCCGAGCAGATCCAGCTCACGGCGGCGATACGCGGAAAGCCGTTGCTCCGCCTCGGAAAGCGCCCCGAGCCGGACCGTCAACTGCTGCACCACGGTGTCCGCCGGCGCGCCCAGCAACCGGGTCACCTCGCCGAGCACCCGGCGTTCGCGATCCGCGTGGCGCAACGCGTCCATCCCGACGAGCGCCGAGACTCGGCGCAGTCCCGCGCCGACGGACTCCTCGCCGAGCAGCCGCACCGGACCCGCCTGGCTGCCGTAGCCGACGTGCGTACCACCGCAGAGTTCGCGCGAGAAGTCTCCGATGTCGACGATGCGGACGCTGTCGCCGTACTTCTCGCCGAACAACGCGGTCGCCCCCGCCCGCTCCGCCTCCGACCGGGTCGCGTGCCAGACGCGTACCTCGGGGTTGCTGAGCAGCCGCTCGTTGACCTGCTCCTCGATCTGCGCCAGCCGATCGGAGCCGACCGCGTCGAAGTGGGTGAAGTCGAACCGCAGCCGGCCCGGCTCCACCAGCGAACCGTGCTGCTGCGCGTGCTCGCCCAGCTGCTCCCGCAGCGTCGCGTGCAGCACATGGGTCGCACTGTGCGCCCGCGCGGTCGCGTCCCGGCGTACGCCGTCGACCTCCGCGAAGACTTCGTCGTCCACACTCAGCACGCCGGTGACCACCTGTCCGGAGTGGACATGGAGACCGTCGCCGACGGACTTCGTGGAGTCGACCCGGATCGTCCCGCCGTCCCGCGTACGCAACATGCCGGAGTCGCCGACCTGGCCGCCCGCCTCCGCGTAGAACGGGCTGCGGTCGAGGATCACGTCGACCCGGTCGCCCTCCGTCGCCACCGCGACATCGGTGCCGCCGCTGACGATCCCGAGGACGCTCGCCTCCCCCGACAGCCGCTCGTAGCCGAAGAACTCGGTCGGCCCGAGCTTGCCCAGCAGATCCCGATAGCCCTCGGACGCGGACGGGCCGGACGCCTGCGCCGCCCGCGCCCGCCGCCGCTGCGCCTGCATGAGCAGCCCGAACTCGTCCCGATCCAGGGTCAGCCCCGCGTCCTCCGCGATCTCCGCCGTCAGGTCCACCGGGAACCCGTACGTGTCGTGCAGGTCGAACGCCGTCGACCCGGGCAGCACGCCGCCCGGCTTCGCCGACAGGATCGCCACGTCGAGCAGCCGGGTGCCCTGGCGGACGGTGCGGTCGAACGCCTCCTCCTCCCGCCCGACGACCTGCTCGATCACGGGACGCCGGGTGATCAGCTCGGGCCATTGCCCGCCGAGGTTCTCGACCACCGTGCCGACCAGGTCGCCCAGGAACGGACCGTCGATGCCCAGGAGACGCCCGTGGCGTACCACTCGCCGGAGAAGCCGGCGCACCACGTAGCCGCGGCCCTCGTTGCCGGGCAGCACCCCGTCGGCGATCAGGAACGCGCCCGCGCGCAGATGGTCGCTGACGACGCGATAGGACGTCTGCGATCGCGTGGGCGCGATCTGGTAGTCCTCCCCGGTGATCTCCTGCAGGCGCCGCAGCGTCGGCGACAGCAGATCGGTCTCGCAGATGTACGCGCGGTCCTGCAGGACCAGCGCGAGCCGATCGACGCCGAGCCCGGTGTCG
The DNA here is from genome assembly GCA_013361475.1 of Hamadaea sp. Classification (GTDB taxonomy): domain Bacteria; phylum Actinomycetota; class Actinomycetes; order Mycobacteriales; family Micromonosporaceae; genus Hamadaea. The sequence goes on along the minus strand of JABFYB010000533.1, from coordinate 13,140 downwards.
ATGTTGCGCGCGGGCAGCTCGCCGCGGATGTCGGTGTCGCTGTCGCCGCGCAGCTGGTGGATGAACACGAGGTTCCACAGCTCGAGGAACCGCTCCTTGTTGACCGCCGGCCCGCCGCCGGGACCGAACCGCTCACCGCGGTCGTAGAAGATCTCCGAACTCGGCCCGCCGGGTCCAGGCAGGCCCATCGACCAGTAGTTGTCCTCGACGCCGAGCGGCTGGATGCGCTCGTCCGGGAAGCCGAGGCGACGCCACAGCTCGACGGTCTCGTCGTCGCCGTCGAGCACCGTGACCCACAGCCGCTTGCGATCGAGCCCATAGCCCTCGGTGAGCAGCTCGTACGCCCACGCGACGACCTCCTCCTTGAAGTAGTCCCCGAACGAGAAGTTGCCCAGCATCTCGAAGCAGGTCGCGTGCCGGGTGGTCTTGCCGACGCGCTCGATGTCGACCGTACGCAGACACTTCTGCAGCGACATGACGCGGGGATGGGGCGGCTTCCGGCGTCCCAGGAAGTAGGGCGCGAACGGCACCATGCCCGCGTTGACGAGCAGCAGCTGGGAATCCTCGGGGATCAACGACGCCGACGGCAGCTCCGGATGACTCCGCTGCGCGAAGAAGTCGAGGAAGGTACGGCGAATGTCAGTGGAAAGCATGATCTGGCCCCTTGTCGGGTGAGGCCGCGGTCACGCTCACAGAACCCGTCGCCGGGTCCTCGCCGATGCTGAAGAAAGCAGCCGTCTGCGAGGTGGATGCGGTGGAGGAAGAGAAACGGGCAGGCAAGCCTCGCCGAGCCGGGCCGGAGAATCAGGCGAGGACGAGGTCCCCGGACTCCCGCTCGGCGCAGCTAGCTCGCTGCTCCACCGCGTACATGGGGTCAGTCTAGCGCACCCGGGGTGCGAGTCAGGCGGCGCGGCGGTGGGGGTGGGCGGGGGCGGCGACGGTGTGGCCGAGCCGGAAGAAGCCGTCGGGATCGTAGAAGCGCTTCACGGCACGCAGCCGGCGCAGGTTCTCGGCGGAGAAGGCGGTCGGCGTACGCCCGGTGTCGGCGAGGAAGTTGAGGAAGGTGGCGCCCGTCCCGTACGCGGCCAGCCGGTTGGCGGTGTCGGCCCGGGGCGTGTCGAGGATCACGGAGAACGGCGTCTGGCGGTGGCCGGCCGGACCGGCGTCGGGGCCGGCGTCGGCCATCGCGCCGCCCCAGTGCCGGATCTCGACGGTGGACCCGGTCGCGGCGTGGTCGGCGAGCAGCTCGGTGATCGCGCCGGTCGGCAGGGCCGGGAAGAAGTCGAGGTGGCGGGCGGCGGTGCCACCCATCGCGGCCTGCGCATAGGGCAGTACGCGCAGTTCGTCGTGCACCACGGGGCCGGCTGCCGCGATCATCGGCGCCAGGAGACGGCGGGTGTGCGCGGGATCCCCGGAGTGCAGCACCTTGAGCATGATCACGCTGCGGTCGCGGAGGGCCGGCGGCACGTCTTCGGTGCCCGGCATGCGGCGTACGACGAGGGCGGTGCTCAGGTCGTCGGGCAGGGACGGGGCCCATCCCCCGTAGAAGGCGACGGCCTCCCCCGAAAGGGGTACATAGAGGAATCCGGCGGTGACCTGGTCGACTGGGTAGAGCCGGAACTCCAGCGACGTCACGATGCCGAAGCCGCCCCCGCCGCCGCGCAGCGCCCAGAACAGGTCGGGGTACTGATCCGGTCCGGTGGTCAGCAGCCGGCCGTCGGCCGTCAGCACCTGTGCGCGTACCACGCTGTCGGCGGCGAATCCGTGGCGGCGAGCGAGCCAGCCGACTCCGCCGCCCAGCGTGTAGCCGGTGACCCCGACCGTGGGCGAGCTGCCGGACAGCGGCGCGAGGCCGAACGGCGCGGCGGCCGCGAGCACCTCGCTCCAACGGGTGCCGGGACCGACGCGTGCCACTCGGCGAGCCGGGTCTACCAGCACAGATGTCATGTCGGTGGTCCTGAGCAGGACCGCGTCGTCGGCGGCGACGTGGGTGCCGTGGCCGGTGGCCTGCACCGCGAGCGGTACGCCGTGCCGCTGCGCGGCGAGCAGCGACGCGCGAATGTCGGCGACGTTGGCGGCTTCCACCACCACGGCTGGGCGCGGGTCGAGATCGGGCCGCAGCGGCCGCCTCAGGGCCTCGTACGCCGCACTCCCGGGCGCGTGCACCCCGCCGCTGACGGCGCGAGCCAGTTCCCCGTCGAGTGTGGACTGTCGGGCGATCGTGGCGATCCGGTTCATTTCGTGCTCCCATGGCGTTTCGGATGTCGTCTGGCGTATCGGGGTCGGAGTCAATGGCGGATTCTCGACACCATCGCTTCGGCTTTTCTGCTTGGTTAGACCGATCCGGCGATGCAGACTCATCGGTCGGGTGCGAAGATCTTTCGACTGAGTCATAGTGGGTAGTGACGCGGTGACATTGGTCGATCGCGTTCCGCCATCGGAGGGAGGCCGGGTTCGTGAAGAAGTACCTGACCTGGATCGCGATCGCCTTCTTGATCTTCTTCGTCGCGTACCGCCCGTCGGCGGCCGCGAATCTGGTGAAGAGCATCGGCAGTGTTCTGCTCGACATGGCCAACGGCGTCGGCGATTTCTTCAACGGTCTGGTGAGCTGACGTTCACGCTGGTGTGAGCTGACGCTTTCGGGTGGAGCCTGCGACGGTTGCCCGGTACCCTCGGTCACGGCCGCCGTCAGGCGACACCCCCTGTGTCGGCGGTGGCTGCCGCCGTCGAACCATCACTGGTGTGCTGCTCATGCCATGAATGAGCAGCTGGGGAGTCGGCCGGCGGAGACGGAAGGACCATCCCCCAGATGATGCTGACGACCCCGGCTCGACGACGATCCATAGTCTTCGCGTTACTCGCCGTGATGTTCTCGGCGATCTTCGCGGTCGGCTCGACGCCCGGCTACGCCGAGCCGAGCGACTCCGAAGGCGCGTCCGCGAAATTGCGGAAGGCGCTCGACGAGGCCAGCCGCGGCTACCTCGACGCGAAGACCGCCCTCGACCGTTCCACGCAGCGGCAGACGCAGCTCACCGCCGAGCTCACCAAACTCGAGGCCGACCACGCCGGCAAGGTGACGAAGGTGCGCGAGATGGCTTCGGCGGCGTACCGGGCCGGCCGGTTGGGCACCGTCTCGGCGATGCTGAGCGCGGAGTCGCCGGACGACTTCGTGGATCGGGTGTTCACCCTCAACACCGTCACCGCCAACGAGGACGGCACACTTCGGGACATGGTTCGCGCCCGCGATCGGGTGACCGCGGCGAAGACGACCTTGGCGGAGGAGATCGACCAGCAGAAGAAGCAGGTCGCGATCATGGCCGCCCGCAAGAAGCAGGCCGAGGACGCGTTGGTCGCCGCGGGCTACGGTTCGTCCACGACCGGACCGACCGGGCTGGTCAAGACGGCGAAACCGGCGCCCCGCAACGCCGACGGCTCCTGGCCCAAGGAGTCGTGCTCGGTCGACGACCCCACCACGAGCGGCTGCATCACTCCGCGTACGCTGCATGCCTTGCAGCAGGCGAAGGCGGCCGGCTTCACCCACTACGTGTCGTGTTACCGGGTCGATGACCACGGTGAACATCCGAAGGGCCGGGCCTGCGACTTCGCCGCCGCCAAGAGCGGATTCGGTGGGGCCGCCAGCGGGGACGACAAGATATACGGGAACAATCTCGCCGCGTTCTTCGTCAAGAACGCCGACCGCCTCGGCGTCCTCTACGTGATCTGGTACCGCAAGATCTGGCTGCCCAGCTCGGGTTGGCGAACGTACAGCGGCAGCGGAAGCCCGGCGGCTGAGCATACGAATCACGTGCATTTGTCCGAGTACTGACGCTGCGCCGAGCTAGCGGAAGGTCGCCGCGATCTCGTCGAGGTGGTCGAGGAAGCGAACCACCGCCGGCGGTCGCGTCCGCCCGGCGAGGGTCGCGGCGTAGATCTGTCGAACGGATTCGTCCTTTTTGTCCAGTCGGAGCAGGGTGATGTCGGCCGGGATGCTCCGTGTCGCCAAGGCCGGCACCAACGCGACGCCGAGCCCGGCGGCGACGCAGCCGAACTTGCCCGTCCACTCGGCCGCCACGATGTCGATCCTCGGCTCGAAGCCGCTCGGCAGACTCGCCCGTAGCAACGTCTCCTCGGCGGTCGCGGACCCGGCGATGAACGCGTCCTCGGCCAGCTCGGCGAGGCGTACCGTGCGGCGGCGGGCCAGCCGATGATCGCGGGCGACCGCCACGAGCAGGCGTTCGTCGAGCAGGTGGTGCAGCTCGAAGCGGTCGGCCTCGAATTGCCCGGCCGGCGAGGTGCTCACCACGGCCACGTCGGCGGTGCCGTCCGCGAGACGGTCCAGCAGGCGCGGGGTCAGGCCCTCCACAAGAGACAAATGCACCTCCGGGTACGCCGTCCGGAAGGTCGCCAAGGCCCGGGGGACCAGCGCCGCGACCGCGGTCGGGAAGGCGCCCACGCGCAGCCGCCCGCGGCCGAGCCCGCGAAGGTCGTCCAAGCCCCGCCGGGCCGCCGCCAGCCGGTCGAGCACGGCTTCGGCGTTGGGGAGCAGCTCACGTCCCTCGGCGGTCAGCTCGACGCCGCGCGGGAGCCGGTCGAAGACGCGTACGCCCAGTTCGGCTTCGAGCGCGGCGATCTGCCGGGAGACGGCGGACTGCGTGTAACGCAGGGTCTGCGCGGCCGCGGTGATCGACTTGAGCCGGGCCACGGTCCGGAATACCTCGAGCAGTTGGGTCTCCACTAATCCATGCTAGCCACGCATGGCTCGTATTCCGGAGATTCGTTGGTGGCATGGCTCGGCTCGGCCTAGCGTCAAGGTCATGAGCGAGATCGCAGTGCTGGGCACCGGCCGGATGGGTACGCCGATGGCGCGCCGCCTGATCGAGGCGGGTCACCGGGTGCGGGTGTGGAACCGCAGCCCCGAACGGGCGAAGCCACTGGAGGCGGACGGGGCGGAGATCGCCGCGACCCCCGCCGAGGCGGTGGATGGGGCCGACTTCGTCGTCACGATGCTGACCGACGCCACGGCCGTCCGCGCGGCGCTGGCCGCGGCTGCCCCCGCCCTGCGGGCGGGCATGATCGTCGTGCAGACCTCGACGGTCGGGCCGGATGAGGTACGCGAGATCGCAAGCCGCCTCCCGGCGGGCGTCGACCTCCTCGACGCCCCGGTCGGCGGCAGCGTGAACGCGGTGGAGGCCGGCACCCTCGTGATCTTCGCGGGCGGGCCGGAAGCGACGATCGCCGCCGCCGAGCCGGTCCTGCGCCCGCTCGGCAAAGTACGCCCCACCGGCCCGATCGGCACCGGCTCGGCGGTGAAGCTCGTGAACAACACGGCGATGGTGACCGCGTTGGCGGCGTTGCACGACAGCCTGACTGTGGCCGCCTCAGTAGGCGTCGACCGTGAGGTGGCGCTCGACGTGCTGGCCGGTGGGCCGTTGGCCGGTGCCGTGCAACGGTTCCGGACGGCGGGCGGCAACTTCGCCATCTCGCTGGCGGCCAAGGACCTCCGGCTGGCCCGCCGGGACGCCCCCGGTACGCCCATCGCGGAGGCCGCGCTGACCCGGCTCGGTGAACTGTCCGATCAGGACGCCGACGTCACCGCCATCGTCTGACTCACCCGGTCACCCGTTCGACCCCACTGGATCACGGTTCTCGGTCGAATCATGCCTCAAGATTCGACCGAGAACCCTGATCCAGCGCCAGCGCGCCGTAGGGCGCGAAGCCAAAGGAGCAGAAGTGAACCTCACCCTGGACAATCCCGCCTCCGTCGCCGCCCCGTTCGGCGACCGTTTCGCCCACGTCGCCCGGCTCGACGTCGGTGGCGGAGCGTTGCTCTTCCTCGCGGGCCAGGTCGCCGTGGACGACGACGGCGCGGTGGTCGCCCCCGGTGACGCCGGTGCCCAGTCCGAGCGCATCTTCGAGATCATCGAGGGCGTCCTGGCCGCCCATGGGGCCACCTTCGCCGACGTCGCGCACATCCGTACCTTCATGACCAGCCTGGACGACCTTCCCGCGTACGGGGCGGTGCGCCGGAAGCACTTCCCGGTCGAGCCCGGTCAGACGCCTCCGGCGAGCACCACGGTCGAGGTGAGCCGGCTCTTCCTGCCCGGCGCGGTGCTGGAGGTCGAGATCACGGCGATCGTCCGAGGCTGAGCGTCAGGAGCTGAACGAGACGGCGCAGACGACCTGCGACCCGGTCAGCCCACCGGCGACCGCGGGGCTGCCGTCGACGTCGATCGTGCACCGTTGGACGTTGCCGCCGGAGGACGTGTCGACGCGGACCCAGACGAGGAAGTCGTCCTTCGGGACCACCACGGTCTTGCGCCACGGCATGCCCTCGACCACCGACGTCTGCCGGGTTCCGTCGGAGTACTCGACCGTGACCGACCCGCTGCCGGAGAGCGTGAAGATGACCCGGTGCTCGCCCAGCGGGTACCCGTGGACGCTGGTGGCCACCGCCGCCATCTCCCGGTCTGTCGCGCCCTCCTGATACTTCGAGTACGCCCACCAGCCGCCGCCTCCGGTCACGCCGCAGCACAGCACGAGCACCACCACGACGATCGTGACGATCAGCCCGGTGCGACGCTTGCGCGGCGCGACCGGGGCGGCGGGTGGTGCAGTGGGTGCGGCGCCCGGGAAGGGCTGCGGCTGGAACGGCTGCGGCGGATACGGCTGTTGCGGTTGAGCCTGCTGCGGATATCCCTGGGGCGGGTACGGCTGTTGTGGCGGGAACGGCGGTGGCGCCACTGGGTATGGGGGCTGCGGGTATCCCGGCTGGCCGGGCGGCGTCCATCCGGTCGGCGGCTCCTGGGGAGTCTCCGGAGGCGGTGGCATCGTCATGGCCGCGGATCGTAGAGGACTCCGATGTCCGGCGACACCCCGTCGTCAATCCTCGGGAAGCTCGAGCAGTTCGATGAGCCCGTCGGCCAGTCCACCTCGCCAGCACGCGTAGTCGTGGCCGCCTTGGTATTCGCGATAGGTCACCGGAATCCCGCGGTCCAGCAGGATGCCGTGGAAGATCCGGTTGCGGGTCAACAGGATCCGTTCGAGGCTGCCCGCCTCCTGGAAGAACTTCAGCGGTACGCCGTCGGCGTCGGCGTACGCGTCGAACAGGGCGGGGGAGTCGATCTCGTCGGGGCCGTCGGCCGCCCGCCAGAAGGATCCGGACTGCGTCAGGATGCGGCCGAACCGGTCGGGATGGTCGAGGCCGATCCGGGTGGCGGCCAGTCCGCCGAGGCTCTGCCCGGCCAGCACGGTCCGGGCCGGGTCGGTGGTGACGGACCATCCGCTGTGGATGAAGGGCAGCACCTCGTCCAGCAGGAACGGTTCCAGGACGCCGGGCCGGGTGAGCGCCTGATTGCGGGGCAGCCCGTGGACGGAGTCGATGCCGACGAAGACGGTCGGCGGGATGGCCCCGGCCGCGGTCAGGTTGTCGAAGGCGGTGGTGACGTCGATGCCGTCCCACACCCTGCCGTCGAACAACACGGCCAGCGCGTAGACCGCTGCCTTCTTCGCCGGTTCGTAGACCCAGACCGCCGAGTCGCCGAGTGCGTGCCGTGTGACGGCGCCACGCGGCGCATCGCGCGGCTCCAGCCAAGGCTGTGGCGGTGCGTCCGGCAGGCTCAGCACCGACGCCACGCCGTGGTTCGGCCACGTCGACGGGCCGATGGCGGCGCTGTGCCCGGGATCGGGATGGCCCCCGGTGAGGATGGCGGCCCACCGGTCGTCGTCGGGATGCTCGCCGCGCAGCGGCGCGTCGCGGACGGGGCAGATCTGATAAGACGTGCGCAGGCCGCTCGGCAGCCGCAAGGACAGCCGCCAGACGCCGTCGTCCCCCCGATCCATCAGGTACGCCGTCAGATCCCCATCGTCGTGGGCGTAGTCCGTCGCGCCGATGAGGCGGACGAGGACGTCGTGGGCGGGGTGACCGGGATCGTCGTCGACCCAGTCGAAGTCGACCCGGCAGAAGTCGCCGTCGCGGGTGATCAGCACACCAGCCCCCCATTGATACAGCGGTATAGTCCGATGAGCGTACTGGGTGCGGGCGACAATTCCCTGGACGGCCGGGGCATGATGGTCCCATGATCGTTCGCCGGGAACTGCCCGCTGACCAGGCTGCCGTCCGGGCGGTGATCGCTGCGGCGTTCACCCGGGACGGCACCGACCCGATCGAGGCGAGACTCCTCGACGAACTGCGCGCCGACTCGGGCTGGCTGCCGCAGTTCTCCCTCGTCGCGGTCGACGGGGACGAGCCCGCCGGCGGCGAGATCGTCGGGCACGTCGTCTGCACCCGGGGACGCGTCGTCGGCGCAGCGGGCGAGACTCCGGCGCTCGGGCTCGGCCCGATCGGCGTACGCCCGGATCGGCAGGGTCAGGGCATCGGTCTGGCGCTGATGCACGCCGTGCTCGGGGCGGCCGACGCCCTCGACGAGCCCCTCGTCGCCCTCCTCGGCTCGCCCGCCTTCTACGGCCGGTTCGGCTTCCGGCGCTCGACCGACTTCGAGATCACCCCGCCCGAGCCCGACTGGGCCGAGTACTTCCAGATCCGGCCGCTGACCGCGTACGCGCCGACGCCGGGCGTCTTCCGTTACGCCGCACCCTTCGAAGGACTGTAGACGATGACCGACTACGACGTGCTCGTCCTCGGCGGGGCCGGCGTCGACACCATCGTCTACGTGCCCGAACTGCCCCTCGCGTACGCCGACAGCTACATGGTGCCGGCCATCCAGACCCGCGCCGGGCAGACGGGGGACTTCGTCGCTCTCGGGCTCCACTCGCTCGGTCTGCGTACCCATCATCTCGACGTGCTGGGCGCGGACCATGAGGGAGACCTCGTGCGGGAGCTGCACGAACGCCACGGGGTGGGGTTCACGGTCGTGCCCACCGCGGCCGGGACCAAGCGCGCGGTGAATCTGGTCGACCCGGCGGGCCGGCGGCTGTCGCTCTACGACGTGAGCCGGGGCCACGCCGACGACCGCTTCCCCGCGGACCTGGTCGCGAAGCTGGCCGGGGCGAGCCGCCATGTGCACGTCTCGATCACGCATCCGGGCGCGCAGGCGCTGCCCGCGATCGTCCAGAGTGGTGCGACGGTCTCCACCGACCTGCACAACTGGGACGGCGAGAACCCGTACCACCTGGGCTTCGCCGAGCACGCGGACATCGTGTTCCTGTCCGCCGCGGCGCTCGCGGACCACGAGGCCGCCATGCGCGCTCTGCTCGCGCACGGCCGGGCGCGCGCGGTGATCGCGACCGCCGGGTCCGCGGGCGCGTTCCTGCTCACCCGCGATTCCCCAGGGGTACGCCATCAGCCCGCACTGGTTCCACCGGCTCCGGTCGTGGACTCGAACGGGGCGGGCGACGCCTTCGTCACGGGGTTCCTGTTCGGGCTGCTGAACGGCGCCGACTGGGGCACCTGCCTGCGCAACGGCGCGGTGGCGGGCGCGTTCGCCTGCACCATCCCCAGTACGCGCATGGAGTTCGTCGCCCGCGAAGACCTCCTGAAGTCCTCCTGATGGACCTCGGCGCGCTGGAGGAGATCGGCCGCGGGATGGAGGGCGTGGTCTATCGCCTTCCCGGTGGTCGCATCGCGAAGTCCTGGTTCTCCCGGGACGCCGCGCGACTGAGGCCGCTCGCGGAGTTCTACGCCGGGCTTTCGCTGCCGTTCGCGACGCCGGAGATCCTCGACATCGTCGAGCGGGACGGTCAGGTGGTGACCATCGAGCGCGAACTCGCCGGTGTTCCGTTGTCCTCGTCCGGGCTCAGTCTGGCGGAGCAGCGGGAGCGGGCGGTGACCGTGCTGGTGGCGTTGGCCGCCACCGCGGCCGGTCCGGCCGCTCGCGCGCTGCCGGTCTTCGGCGGCCGTACGCCACTGTGGACTGCCGGCACGTGGCGGGCGTCGCTGGTGGACCTGCTGGAACGGCGCCTGGCCCAGCACGGCCCGGTTCTCCGGCGAGCACTGCCCGAAGTGGATGCTCTGGCCGAGCGAGTGGCGGCGTCTCTGCCGGATCTCGAACCGGGCGGCGAGCGAGTGATCCACGGCGACCTCTGCCGGCCGAACATCCTGGTGGACTCGGCCGGGGCGGTCAGCGGGCTGCTGGACTGGGGATTCCTCAGCACCGCCGGGGATCCGGCCTTCGACGCCGCCACCTTCGCCGCCTTCTTCGACATGTACGGCCCGGCCGCGGCCACCCGGGAAGCCGAGATGACCGCGCTCGTGACAGCCCACTTCGGGTACCCGCCCGAGCTGTTGCGGCTGTATCAGGCGTACTACGCGCTGATCGGGGCGGCGGCGTACGACGAGACGGGCGGCGACGGCCACTTCGCCTGGTGCGTGTCCTTGCTTCGAAGCGTGTCACTGCCGTGACAAACGGGGCCGCCGTTCGGCCGTCTTGACCGGTCGCGAACGAATAGTAAGGCTTTCTTACAAATCTGCTTCCGGGCAAGTTCGTCAGAAAGGCGATCCCCGATGGCCCGACGTCTCCTCGCGGCCGCGGCCGCACTGGCCGTGCTCGCGCTGCCCAGCCCCGCGGCGGCCGCCCCCACACCGTTGCCGGCGCACGTCTTCGCCCCCTACTTCGAAACCTGGGAACCGGACACCCTCACCGGCATCGCGCAGCAGTCCGGCGCTCGCTACTTCACCCTGGCCTTCCTCGAGACCCTGTCGAAGACGTCGTGCACGCTCGCGTGGAACGGCGAGAGGGCGCGTACGGTCGCCTCCAACGCCTATGTGGACGACATCGCCGCCCTGCGGGCGATGGGCGGCGACGTGGTGCCCTCGTTCGGCGGCTGGAGCGCCGACCAGGGCGGCACCGAGATCGGCGACTCCTGCCAGGACCCGGCCGCCATCGCGGCGGCGTACGAGGACGTGGTCGTCCGGCTCGGGGTCACCCGCCTCGACATGGACATCGAGGGCCGGTCGCTCACCAAGCCCGACGGCATCGACCGGCGGAACAAGGCGATCAAGCTGCTCCAGGACTGGGCGGCGGCCACCGGTCGCCGGGTGGACATCGTCTACACCGTGCCCACCTCGGCCGACGGGCTCGAACCCTCCGGGCTGGCGATCCTGCAGAACGCCCTGGCCAACGGCGTACGCGTCGACATCGTGAACCTGATGGTCTTCGACTACTACGACAAGGTCACCACCGACATGGGGGCCGCCGCGCTCACCGCCGCGCAGGGCCTCTACGACCAGCTCCACACGCTGTATCCGGCCAAGACCCCGGCACAGCTGTGGGCGATGATCGGGCTGACGCTGCTGCCCGGCATCGACGACTACCCGAAGAAGACCGAGATCACCTACCTTCCGGACGCCCAGCGCATGCTCGACTTCGCGCGGGCCAACGGCCTGAGCGAGCTGTCGATGTGGGCGATCCAGCGCGACAACGGGGGCTGCCCGGGCGTGACCGACTCCAACATCTGCTCCGGCATCGTGCAGAACACCTGGGACTTCACCCACCTGCTCAGCCCCTTCACCGGTTGATCTACCTGTTCGGCGGCCGGGGATCGGGATATTCTGTGGCGCACGTCACTTCCCGTGGAGGTTCGATGTTCCACAGCCCGTTCCCCGACCTCGCCGTCGCGGACGCCACCATCCCGCAGCACGTCCTCGGCGGCGCGGCCGCTCGCGGGGACGCTCCGGCGCTCATCGACGGCCGGACGGGACAGACCGTCTCGTACGCGCACTTGGCGTACCAGGTGGAGCGCCTGGCGGCCGGGCTGGCCGAGGCGGGCCTGCACCCCGGGGACGTGCTCGCGATCTTCAGCCCGAACACGCTGCTCTACCCGGTCGTGTTCCACGCGGCGCTGGCCGCCGGCGCGACGGTGACCACCGTGAACGCCCTCGCGACCCCGGCGGACCTGGCCTCGCAGCTGCACGACTCGAAGGCGCGGTTCCTCGTGACGGTGTCGCCGTTCCTGGACCGGGTCTCCGCCGCGCAGTCCGAGGTCACCGTGTTCGTCTGCGACGAGGCGGCGGGTTATCGGTCGGTGCGTGACCTGCTCGCCTCGGAGGCTCCGGCGCCGGTGGTGGAGCTCGACCCGGCGACGGCGGTCGCCGCCCTGCCCTATTCGAGCGGCACGACCGGGGTGGCCAAGGGCGTCATGCTCACCCACCGGAACATCGTGGCCAACGTCGAGCAGGCGCAGGTCCCGATCAGCTACTCCGACCACGACCGCGTGATCGCGATCCTCCCGTTCTTTCACATCTACGGCCTGACCGTGCTGATGAACATGGTGCTGGCCCGGGGCGGCGCGCTGGTGATCCTGCCGCGCTTCGACCTCACCGAGTTCCTGACCGCGCTGTCGGTCCACAAAGTCACCCGGGCGATGGTCGCGCCGCCGGTCGTCCTGGCGCTCGCCAAGCACCCCGCCGTCGCCGAATACGACCTGTCCGCCCTGGAAGTCGTCTTCTCCGGCGCCGCTCCGCTCGACGGCGACCTCGCCGCCGCCTGCGCCGCCCGGCTCGGCTGCGCGGTGCAGCAGGGCTACGGGATGACCGAGCTGTCCCCGGTGACCCACGCCCAGCCCTACGGCGCCCGCGAGAACAAGGCCGGCTCCATCGGCCCGCTGCTGCCGAACACGGAGGCGCGCCTGATCGACGTCGCGACCGGCGCGGACGCCGGCGTGGGGGAGAGCGGCGAACTGTTGATCCGTGGCCCGCAGGTGATGCTGGGCTACCTCGGCCGCCCGGAGGAGACCGCCGCCACGATCGACCCGGACGGCTGGCTGCACACCGGCGACCTCGCCATGGTCGACGCCGACGGCGACTGGTTCATCCTCGACCGGGTCAAAGAACTGATCAAATACAAGGGCTACCAGGTGCCACCGGCCGAACTGGAAGCGGTCCTGCTCAACCACCCCTCGATCGCGGACGCCGCCGTCATCGCCGGCCACGACGCCGACGGGGAGGAAATCCCGCACGCCTTCGTCGTGCCCGCCGACCCCGCGTTGACCTCGGCCGAGGTGATGGCCTACGTCGCCGAGCGGGTCGCGCCGTACAAGAAGGTGCGGGCGGTCACCTTCGTCGAGGCGATCCCGAAGAGCGCCTCAGGCAAGATCCTGCGCAAAGACCTCCGCCCCTGACCCCGCATCCCCTTCCCCCCGCCCTTTCCGCGCGCCCTCCCCCCGCCTTCCCCCGCGCCCTCCCCG
>JABFYB010000583.1 GCA_013361475.1 Hamadaea sp. | reverse complement strand
CCCGCAGGACTGGAGCGGGGACCGGCCGCTGGCCAGTTACCCGCGAGCCGGATTCGCCGACCTGGCCCAGGTACGCCACCATCGCCCAGTGGTCGTGCTGGACGTACGCCGCGAGCTGGAATGGAAGCAGGCACATCTTCCGGATTCCACCCACATCCCGCTGCACGAACTCCCGCAACGGCTGGCCGAAGTACCCGACGGCGAGGTGTGGGTGCACTGCGCTGCCGGCTATCGCGCCTCGATCGCCGCATCGCTTCTGGCAGCGGCCGGACGTCCGGTCGTGCACATCGACGACGACTTCACCCGCGCAGTCGCCGATGGTCTGACGGCGGCCGACGCCGAGTAATCCCGGGATCCCACCCGCTTGTTACCAGGGCCATCCGGCCCGAACCCGTTCCGCCCGACACAGCAAGGAAGCACACGCTCGTGACGACCCGAACTCGACCGCCCCGCCTCGACGCCCCGACTCTGCGGGAGTGGATCGCCGAACCCGACGCGCCGCGCATCATCGACGTGCGTACGCCCGCGGAGTTCGAGACCGCTCACATCCCCGGCTCCTACAACGTGCCACTGCATCTGCTGCAAGAGCACACCGGCGAGATCTCCGGCCACCTCGACCAGGACATCGTGCTCGTCTGCCGATCCGGCCAACGCGCCGCGCAGGCAGAGCAGCACTTGGCCGCCGCCGGCCTGTCCAACGTGCACCTGCTCGACGGCGGCATCCTCGCCTGGCAACACCACGCCGCCCCGATCAAGACCGGACGCGCGCGCTGGGACATCGAACGGCAGGTCCGCCTCGTCGCCGGCGGACTCGTGTTGCTGTTCGTCTTGGGCGGCCTGCTCATTCCAGGACTCCAGTACGCCGCGGCCGCCGTCGGGGCCGGGCTCGCGATCGCAGCGCTGACCAACACGTGCGCGATGGGCATGTTGCTGGCCAAACTGCCGTACAACCGCGGGGCATCCTGCGACCTCGACAGCGTCGTGACTCACCTGCGTACCGGGACCACAAAGTGACGCTCGCCGTCACCTCCGCCGCCGCCGTGGCCATCGGGTTGCTGCTCGGGCTGCTCGGCGGCGGCGGGTCCATCCTCACCGTCCCCGTCCTGGTCTACCTCGCCGGGCAGTCTCCCGAAGCCGCTATCCCCTCGTCGCTGTTCGTCGTCGCGGTCACCAGCGCCTTCGCTCTGCTCCCTCATGCCCGAGCGGGACGAGTGCACTGGCGCGTCGGCCTCGTCTTCGGCACGGCCGGCCTCGCCGGGGCGTACGCGGGCGGGCGGCTCGCGGCTGGCATCCCTACGCCCGTTCTGCTGACAGGCTTCGGCCTGCTGATGGCGGCCGCCGCCACGATCATGATCCGCTCGTGCCGGCGGCCGATCCGCCCAGCCCCGCATGCCGGTCGGCTACCCGTCCTCGCCGGGCTGGGCATCGCTGTCGGTCTCGTCACCGGCCTGGTCGGGGCCGGAGGCGGCTTCGTCATCGTTCCCGTCCTGGTCCTGCTGGCAGGTCTGCCCATGACGACCGCCGTGGGCACCTCCTTGCTGGTCATCGCCCTTCAGGCCGCCGCCGGCCTGGCCGGGCATCTGCAGCACGCCACCATCGACTGGCCGATCACCCTTGCGGTCACCGCGCTGGCCATCGTCGGCAGCCTGGCCGGTGCCCGGCTGGCCGCTCATATCCCCGCTCAACTGCTGCGTACCAGCTTCGGATGGTTCCTTGTCGCCATGGCCGGCACGGTCCTGCTGGCCCAGGCGCCGGCCGCGGCACGTCACGCGTTGGCCGGCACCTCCGGCGGGCGGCTCGCCATCGTCGCCGGAGGCGCCACGCTCGCCGTTGCGGCAGCCCGACACGTGCGTACGTGCCGCGCCAGTACGCCACATCCGCGCTGACCGGATCGCCACAGTCGTGGCGCGATATCGGCCTGAGTTGAAGACTCGTCGCCCGCCTGAGAAGGAAGCGCATGACCGTCGCGACGGAGACCCGCCGAGCAGCTGCCGTACACCTTGGACTTCGGCGGAACCTGGCGCAGTTCGCTCTTCTGGTCGCCGTCAACGGAGCCGTCGGCGGCATGATCGGCCAGGAACGCACCGTCCTGCCGCTGCTGGCCGATCAGGTCTTCGCCATCGGCGCATTCACCGCGTCGCTGACGTTCATCGGCGCGTTCGGCCTCACCAAGGCCCTCGCGAACCTTGCCGCCGGAGGCCTGTCCGACCGTTATGGACGCAAACCTGTCCTGGTCGCGGGATGGCTCATCGGACTGCCCATCCCCCTACTGCTGATCTGGGCGCCCACCTGGGGCTGGGTGATCGCCGCCAACATCCTGCTCGGCTTGAATCAGGGACTCACTTGGTCAACGACGGTCATCATGAAGATCGACCTGGTCGGTCCGCACCGCCGCGGCCTGGCGATGGGCCTGAACGAGGCGGCCGGGTACGCCGCGCTCGCCGCCACGGCGATGGTCACCGGCTGGCTCGCCGCCGAATACGGCTTACGCCCGGTCCCGTTCTGGCTGGGCCTCGGGTTCGCCGCCCTCGGCCTCGGCCTGTCCGCCACGCTAGTCCGGGAGACGAGGCATCACGCCGACCACGAGAGCGCGGCCTTGGCGCCAGCCAACGGCGAACGGATCAGTGGACGGTGGATATTCCTCCACACCTCCATCCGGGAGAAGGCACTTTCCGCTGCCAGCCAAGCCGGATTGGTCAACAACCTCAACGACGGACTCGCCTGGGGCCTCTATCCGATCCTGTTCGCCACCAGCGGTCTGGACGTCCCACACATCGGTGCACTCGTCGCCCTCTACCCTGCCGTCTGGGGCGTCGGACAGACCATCACCGGCTGGCTGTCCGACCGCTGGGGCCGCAAGTGGCTCATCACCGGTGGAATGCTCGTGCAGTCGGCCGGCATCGTCTTGGTCGCCGCCGGCGGCGCATTCAGGGTGTGGGCGATCGCGGCCGTCCTGATGGGCGTCGGCACCGCCCTCGTCTATCCGACGCTGCTGGCCGTCATCGGCGATGTGGCGCAGCCCGCCTGGCGCGCCCGCGCCGTGGGTGTCTACCGGCTGTGGCGCGACCTCGGGTACGCCGTCGGTGCCCTTGTCGCCGGTGTCACCGCCGACGTATTCGGCCTGCGGCCCGCCATCTGGATCGTCGCCGTGATCACCGCTGTGTCCGGGATCGTCGTCGCCACGCGCATGTACGAAACGCGCACGTCAGGCAAACCCGGCGTCATCGCGCAGCGCCATGCCTGTGACGCTGCGCGATGAGTGACTTCAGGAGATCGGCTGGATGAGCTGGGTCCGCCAGTCGGCGGGAGCGGGCCAGGCCGACACGTCCGGTTGAGTCGTCAGGTCGATCCATTCGTAGACCTCCCAGGCGGGCCCGGCCGGGCTGCCGTGTGCGGCGACTCCTTCCTGGAGCCGGGTGTACGCCTCGGCCAGGCGATCATGCCCGCCTTCGTGGATGGTGACGACGACGCGGCCGCCCGGCAGTTCACCGGCGGCGACCCGTCCTCGGCCGGCGACCGCCTCAACAACGGGTACGCCGACTTCCAAGTCGGTCTCGTCGTCGCCGAAGGTGTGGTAGCGCACGAAGGGCGGACCGGCGGGTTTGATTCCCCGC
>JABFYB010000301.1 GCA_013361475.1 Hamadaea sp. | reverse complement strand
AGCGGCGGTGGAGGATGAGGTTCAGGACCAGGGCCGTCCAGCCTGTCTGGTGCCAGGCGCCCAGCGCCGCCCCGTTGTCTCCGTGGAAGTACTCGGGGAAGGCGAGCCGATCCTTCCAGTCGGGATGGGTTTGGAACAGCTCGCACGCGCCGTAGATCGGCCGTCGTCCGTGCTCGTCGCGGAGGAAGAGGGAGATCAGCCGGTCGGCGAGGTCGTCGGCGACTTCGGTCAGCGTACGTTGCAGCCCCGAGCGCACCGGATATTCGACGCGGAGGTCGTCGCCGAAGAACAGCGCGTACTCGCGGAGCGCTTCGACGAGGAGGAAGTTGACCGGCATCCAGACCGGGCCGCGCCAGTTGGAGTTGCCGCCGAAGACGCCGCTGGTCGATTCGGCGGGCTCGTAGCCGACGGTGAAGTCCTGCCCGGCCAGGGTCACGGTGAACGGCTTGTCCTCGTGCCGCTTCGACAGGCTGCGGATGCCGTACGGCGAGAGGAATTCTTCGTCGGACAGCATCCGGCGGAGGACGCGGAGGAGTCGTTCCGGGTCGACCATCGCCAGGAGCCGGCGCTGCTGGCCGCCGTCGGAGATCCGGCGGGAGCCGACCACTTCGGCGTACTCGGGCTTGTTGGTGAGGAACCAGCGGATGCGCTGGGCGAGTTCGGGCAGGCGGACGAGGGTCACCGTGCCGACCGTCGTCGTAGCGCATAGCGGGATGAGCCCGGCGACCGAGCGGTAGCGCATCGGCGTACGCCCCTGGCCGGGCACGCGCAGTGAGTCGTAGTAGAAGCCGTCGGCGTCGTCCCACAGCTTGGCGGCCGCCGTCGCGATGTACGCGAAGTGCTCGAAGAACTTCGTGGCGATGTCTTCGTAGGTGCGGTCGTGCAGCGCCAGGACGGTCGACATCTCCAGCATGTTGAGGGCGTACATCGCCATCCAGCCGGTGCCGTCGGACTGTTCGAGCAGGCCGTCGGCGATGGGCAGCGCGGCCGAGCGGTCGAACGGGCCGACGTTGTCCAGGCCGAGGAAGCCGCCTTCGAAGACGTTGTTGCCGTCGGTGTCCTTGCGGTTGACCCACCAGGTGAAGTTGAGCAGCAGCTTGTGCGTGATCCGGCTGAGGAAGCCGAAGTCGGTGCCGCCGTCGATCTCGAAGACGCGCAGCGCCGCCCAGGCGTGCACGGGTGGGTTCACGTCCCCGAAGGCCCACTCGTACGCCGGGATCTGCCCGTTGGGGTGCTGGTACCACTCGCGGAGCAGCAGGAGCAGCTGCTGTTTGGCGAACCCCGGATCGACGTGCGCGATGGCGACGCAGTGGAAGGCGAGGTCCCAGGCGGCGTACCAGGGGTATTCCCAGGGGTCGGGCATGGAGATGACGTCGAAGCTGTTCATGTGCCACCAGGCGCTGTTGCGCCCCTTGCGGCGGGACGGCCACAGCGGCGGTGAGGCCGGATCGCCGCGGAGCCATTGCTGCACGTCGAAGTGGTAGAACTGCTTGCCCCACATGAGCCCGGCGACGGCCTGGCGGACGACGGCGGCCTCGTCGGCGGAGGCGCCGGCCGGAGTCAGGGCCGCGAAGTACGCGTCGGCCTCGGCCTGGCGCTGCTCGACGACCTGGTCGAAGGCTAGGTCGAGGGCGGGTGGCGGGCCGATGGCGGGCGGCGGCGCGGTCTGCGCGAGCCGCAGCCGGAGGGTCACGGACTCCCGCCCGGCCACCTCCAGGGTGTAGTGCAGCGCGCCTTTGGTGCCGACCAGGTCGGGGTTCACCGTCGCCGCGCCGTGGACCACGTGGTCGTTGATCCCGTCCTTCGGGTACGCCGACCGCCCCCGGAGCCCCCACAGCCGCTCGGCGTTGGACTCGTTGTCGCAGACGAGCGCGGGCGGACGGGTGCCGTCCGGGCCGGGACCGGCCTCCAGCACCAGCTGGCCGAGGGTCTGATGCCGGGCGACGAGCCGGCCGCCGGCGGGGTCGCCGTGCAGCACCGGCTTCACGTCCCGGTTGGGCAGGCCCCAGGACCAGGTGTTGCGGAACCACAGCGTCGGCAGGACGTGCAGCGTCGCCGGGTCCGGGCCTTGGTTGGTCACGGTGATCTCGACGCAGACGTCGTGCGGGTCGGCCTTGGCGTAGACGACCTCGACGGCCCAGTAGCGGTCCTCGTCGAACACGCCCGTGTCGACCAGCTCGAACTCGGGCTCGTCCCGGCCGCGTTCGCGATTGACCGCGGCGAGCCGCGTATAGGGGAACTCGGCCTGCGGGTAGTGGTAGCGCCAGCGCATCAGGGAGTGGGTCGGCGTGGAGTCCAGGTACCACCAGTACTCCTTGGCGTCCTCGCCGTGGTTGCCCTCGGGGCCGGCGAGGCCGAAGAGCCGCTCCTTGAGGATCGGGTCGCGGCCGTTCCACAGGGCGAGCGCGAAGCAGAAGATCTGGTGCTCGTCGCTGAACCCGGCCAGGCCGTCCTCGCTCCACCGGTAGGTCCGCGACCGCGCGTGGTCGTGGGGGAAGTAGTCCCACGCGGTGCCGTGCTCGCTGTAGTCCTCCCGCACCGTGCCCCAGGCCCGCTCGGACAGGTAGGGTCCCCACGCTCGCCAGGGCTCCGCGCCGGCATCGGCCGCTTCCAGGCGTCGCCGCTCACTGCTCGCGTGTTCCTCCATCACGAGAATCTTCCCGGTTGTACGCCCAGCGGCGGGCCCTTTGCCGGAAAGATTTTGCCGGGTGTTCACAGACGCCTCGGTGAGCCGGAGTTCACCCACGGCCGAATGAGGTGGCCGCTGCCAGCCGGGCCGACCTACCATCGGCGGGTGCTCAAGCCGTCCTACCCGATCTACACCGCCCGGCTGACCCTGCGCCCCTACACGCTGGACGACTTCGACGACCTCTACGCGATCCAGTCGAATCCCGAGGTCACGCGCTATCTCTACTGGGAGACCCGGGACGAGGCGGGGGTCCGGGCGGACCTCCAGGCCAAGATGGGCGCGTCGGAGATTCGGGAGGTCGGCGACCGCCTCTTCCTGGCCGTGGTCTGGCGGGAGGTCGAGCGGGTCGTCGGCGGGGTGACGCTGACCTGGCTGAGCCGGGAGGACGGCGGCGGCGAGATCGGCTACGTCTTCAATCCGGAGTTCGGCGGGCACGGCCTGGCGACCGAGGCGACCTCGGCCGTGCTCCGGCTCGCCTTCACCCTGCCGGTGGACGGCGGCCTGGGCCTGCACCGGGTGATCGGGCGGCTCGACGCGCGCAACACCGCCTCGGCGAAGGTGCTCGAGCGGCTGGGCCTGCGGCGCGAGGCGCACTTCGTCGAGAACGAATACGTCAAGGGCGAGTGGACCGACGAGGTCGTCTACGCCATCCTCGAGTCGGAGTGGCTCGCCCGGCGCGTCTCGCCGCCACGGACGCGTGTGTCGCGCAGCTGAGCCCGGGGCGTCCTACGCTGGGCCCATGGCGCTCGGTCCGATCGCTCAGATCCACATCTCGGTCACCGACCTCGATCGTTCGGTGGCGTTCTACCGCGACGTCCTCGGCATGTCGCTCCAGTTCGTGGTGCCCGGCCAGCCGATGGCGTTCTTTGCCAGCGGGGACGTCCGGCTCTACCTCGGCGTACCGGAGAACCCGGAGTTCCGGACCCGGACGGTGCACTACTACTCCGTCACCGACGTCGACGCCGAGTACGCGCGCCTCCGCGACCTGGGCGTCGAGTTCTTGGACGAGCCGCACGTGGTGCACCGCGACGACTCCGGCGACCTGTGGATGGCGTTCCTCGAAGACCCGGACGGGCACAAGATCGCCCTCACCGAGCTGAGGAGATAGGGGCTGCGCGAACAAGCCCGGATCACTCAGACTGGGGCGCGTGGCCGTCCACACTGTCCAGACAGAGCAACCTCATCAGAGCGCGCGGGGCAACCGTACGCTGCTGGTGATCGCCGTCGCCGCCGCGCTGGTGGAGTTCGCGTTCAGCGGCCGGTACGGCTTCCATCGCGACGAGCTGTACTACCTGGCGGCGGGCCGGCATCCGGCGTTCGGCTACGACGATCAGCCGCCGCTGGCGCCGCTGTGGGCGGGCTTCACCGGCCTCATCGCCGACGGCTGGCCCGACTGGCTGCAGCTGATGCTGCTCCGGCTGCCGTCCGTGCTCGCGCTCGGCGGAATCGTGCTGATCACCGGCCGCATCGCCGCTGAGTTCGGGGGTGGCCGCCGGGCGCAGGCGCTGGCCGGGCTCGCCATCGCGATCGCGCCCGCCGTCGTCATCTCCGGTCACCTCCTGTCCACCACGATCTTCGACATCCTCGTCTGGAGCGTCCTGGCCTGGCTGCTCGCCCGCTGGCTGCGTACGCGGGACGACCGGCTCCTGCTCCTGCTCGGGGTCGTCGCCGGGATCGGCCTCCAGATGAAGAACCTGCCCCTGATCTACGCCGCCGGGCTGGTCGCCGGACTGCTCATCGCCGGGCCACGGGAGGTGTTCCGCCGCTGGCAGTTGTGGGCGGGCGGGCTGATCGCGCTGCTGATCTGGGCGCCGAACCTGTGGTGGCAGGCCACCCACGGCTGGCCCCAGCTGCAGATGACGGCGGTCATCCGGGAGGACGCCGACTGGGGCGGCCGGGCCGGGCTCATCCCGTTCCAGCTGCTGCTGCTCGGCATACCGGCGGCCGTGGTCTGGGCGACCGGGCTGTGGCGGCTGCTGCGGGACCCGTCGGCGGTCCGGTTCCGGGCGCTCGGGTGGGCGTACGTGGTCGTCTTGCTGCTCGTGCTGGCGACCGGGGGACGGGAGTACTACCCGGCCGGGGCGTACCCGGCTCTGCTGGCCTCGGGCGCGATCCTGCTCGACCGGTGGGTCGGCGACAGCACGGCCCGGCGGCGGACCGTCGGCTGGGTCGCCGGGATCTTCGCGCTCAGCACGCTCTCGTTGGGCCTGCCGGTGTACCCGGTCTCGATGCTGCACTCGACGTTGCAGCCCGCGGTCAACTACGACGCGGGGGAGACGGTCGGCTGGCCGGACTTCGCCGCCCAGGTCGCCGCGGTCTACCAGGGGCTGCCGGAGGCGGAACGGAAGACGGCGGTGCTGGTGGCCGGGAACTACGGTGAAGCCGGTGCGCTCGACCACTATGGACCGTCGCTCGGGCTGCCTCAGGTCTACTCCGGGCACCTGGCGTACTGGCGCTGGGGTCCGCCGCCGGAGGGACCGGGTCCGGTGATCCTCGTCGGCCAGGGCTGGCAGGAAGCCGACCTACGGCGGGAGTGCGCCGACGTGACGCACGCGGCGACCTTCGACAACGGCGTCGGCCTCGACAACGACGAGCAGGGCGCGGATGTGTGGATCTGCCGGGGACTGCGGCGCACCTGGGCCGAGCTGTGGCCGGAGCTGCGGCACCTCTGACCTGTGAGACCTACCTGTTAGGTTGCATCCGTGCTGCAGGAGTCTCCCCCGAAGGGCGCGGTGCTGGAGGCCGTCCTCGAACGGATCACCTATGCCAACGAGGAGACCGGCTACACGATCGCGCGCGTTGCGACAGATCGGAGCGCGACCGATCTGCTGACGGTCGTCGGGCCGCTGCTGGGCGCGCAGCCGGGGGAGAGCCTGCGGCTGACCGGCCGCTGGACGTCGCACCCCAAATACGGCAAGCAGTTCGAGGTCTGGTCCTACAAGACGGTCCTCCCGGCGACCATCAAGGGCATCGAGCGCTACCTGGGTTCCGGGCTCATCAAGGGCATCGGGCCGAGGCTGGCGGAGAAGATCGTCGGCCACTTCGGCGCGGACACCCTGCGCGTCATCGAGGAGGAGCCGGCGCGGCTGGTCGAGGTGCCCAAGCTCGGCCCGAAGCGGACGAAGATGATCGCGGCCGCCTGGGACGAACAGAAGGCCATCAAGGAGGTGATGCTCTTCCTCCAAGGCGTCGGCGTGTCCACCTCGCTGGCCGTACGCATCTACAAGCAGTACACCGACTCGGCCATCTCGGTGGTGAAGAACGAGCCGTACCGGCTGGCCGCCGACGTGTGGGGGATCGGGTTCAAGACGGCCGACACCATCGCCCAGGCGGTCGGCATACCCCGGGACAGCCCCGAACGGGTGAAGGCCGGCCTGCAGTACACCCTGAACGAGGCGGCCGACGCCGGGCACTGCTTCCTGCCGCAGCCCAACCTCGTCGGCGACGCGGTGAAGATTCTGGAGGTGCCGTCGGCGCTGGTCACCGAGTGCCTCGAAGATCTGGTCGCGACCGAGGGCGTGGTCCGGGAGCCGGTTCCCGGTCCGGCGTCGGCCGACGGTCCGGCCACGATTCCCGCCGTCTACCTCGTGCCGTTCCATCGGGCGGAGACCTCGCTGGCCAACACCCTGCTCGGGCTGCTGAACACGAGCCGCGATCGGATGTCCGCGTTCGCCGACGTCGACTGGGTGAAGGCGCTGGCCTGGCTGCGTACGGTCACCGGGCACGAGCTGGCCGCCGAGCAGGAGCAGGCGGTCCGCCTCGCGCTGACCGAGAAGGTCGCGGTCCTTACCGGCGGCCCCGGCTGCGGCAAGAGCTTCACCGTACGCTCGGTCGTCGAACTGGCCCGGGCCAAGCGCGCGAAGATCGTGCTGGCCGCGCCGACCGGACGGGCCGCGAAACGGCTCGCCGAACTGACGGACCACGAGGCGACGACGGTCCACCGGCTGCTTCAGCTGAAGCCGGGCGGCGACGCGACCTACGACCGCGAAAACCCACTCGACGCCGATCTGGTCGTCGTCGACGAGGCCTCCATGCTGGACCTGCTCCTCGCCAACAAGCTCGTGAAGGCGGTCGCGCCGGGCGCGCACCTGTTGTTCGTCGGCGACGTCGACCAGCTGCCCTCGGTGGGCGCCGGGGAGGTCCTGCGTGACCTGCTCAACGCCGACACCGTGCCCCGCGTACGCCTGACGCGGATCTTCCGGCAGGCCCAGGAGTCCGGCGTCGTGGTGAACGCCCACCGCATCAACAACGGCGAGCCGCCGCAGCTGCGGGGCTTCGGCGATTTCTTCTTCTTCGCCCGCGACCAGCGGGAGGACGAGGAGCCCGCGCAGACCGCGGAGGCGACCGCGCAGCTCGTCGTCGACATGGTGAGCAAGCGCATCCCGCGGAGGTTCGGCCTCGACCCGAGGCGGGACGTCCAGGTGCTCGCGCCGATGCATCGGGGCGCGGCCGGGGCGGGGAACCTCAACGCCCTGCTGCAGGAGGCGCTCACGCCGGGGCGGGAGAACGTGCCGGAGAAGCGGTACGGCGGGCGCGTGTTCCGCATCGGCGACAAGGTCACGCAGATCCGCAACAACTACGACAAGGGTGTCGCCGGGGTCTTCAACGGGACGCTGGGTGTCGTGACCGGACTGTCGGCCGAGGACCACAAGCTGACCGTGCGCACCGACGAGGACGAGGAGATCGAGTACGCCTTCGACGAGCTGGACGAGCTGGCGCACGCGTACGCGGTGACGATCCACCGCTCACAGGGCAGTGAGTATCCGGCGGTGGTGGTGCCGCTGACCACCGGTGCGTGGATGATGCTGCAGCGCAACCTGCTCTACACCGCCGTCACCCGGGCGAAGAAGCTCGTGGTGTTGGTGGGCTCGTTCAAGGCGCTCGGCGTCGCCGTACGCACCCTGGGCGCGGGCCGCCGCTGGACCGCGCTGGACCATCGGCTCATGCCGGGCGACCGGCCCGGGAACTACAGGTAGCTCAACAGGTCCACGCCGAAGCTGAGTTTGAGCGTCAGCCAGACCACGAAGGACACGAAGACCAGTCCGGCCGCGCCGATGAGCGCCTTGACCGGCCAGGGCTGGAGGCTGACCCAGGCGGTCCACGCGCCGAGCTTGCGCCGGCCGTACTGGAGCAGGTGGCGGGCCCAGACGAACTCGATGGCCCAGATGCTCACGCCGAAGAAGACGATGAGCCAGCCGGGGCCGGGCAACGGAACCAGCGCGAGTCCCAAGACGACGATGAGCCCGCCGAGAATGGCGATCGCGGTCCGAAAGGCGACACTGCCCGTGGGATGCGCCCGGATTGCCGCAATCTTCCGCTTGATCCCACGGGGACTGTCCGGTTTCGACCCTCCCGCGGGGTCCTGGAGCGTACTCATATCGCGTGTGGCGGTCTTTCCGGGTGACTCGTCGGGCAGGGTGGTGTTCCTCGCCCGTCACCTTACAAGTGGTGCGCACGTTACGGAGGTGAGTCGACGTTGAATGCACCCGGCGCCGACAGGCACCCCGCAGCGAGCTGCGGATTCTAACGAAATCCGGCCCCCCGTGGGCCGGGTTTCTGCCTGTCTTCCCACTACTGGGTGAGATCATCGTATGACGGAGCGTAATTGCCGGAGTGCGCCTGAGTATGGGAAGGCGGGGCGAGACCAGCCTCGCAGCGGTGCCGGGGGGAGTACGACATGAGTGCCATCCGACCAACGACCGTCGAGGTCGAGACGTCGCTGCGGCTCGTCGCGCCGGACGCGACGGCGCTACCAGTACGCGCCAGCCTGCGCTATGACCCGGCTGACCCGTACGCGGTCCAAGTGATCTTCCACGCCGAGTCCGCCGGAGGGGAGGCGGTCAGCTGGTCGTTCGCTCGCGAACTCCTGGTGACCGGTCTCGACGAGCCGGCCGGGATCGGCGACGTACGCGTCTGGCCATGGGCCACGCCGCGCGGCGACTTCGTCGCGCTCGCGCTCTCGTCACCCGACGGGAACGCCCTGTTCGAAGTGCCGCGGAGCGTCCTCGTACGCTTCCTCCGGCGTACCTATGTCGTCGTGCCGAGGGGCCGGGAGACCGAGCACCTGGACGTCGACGCGGCCGTCAACCGGCTGCTGGCCGGGCGCTGACCGTCGTCACGGAGGGTGACGAGCCGGTGAGTGACGTGGGAGGCGGCGCAGGGGAAGGTGTCGCCTCCACGTATTTCGCCCGGTGGTCGGCTCCGAGACGGGTCTTGTCCGGGTCCAGGAAATCGATGAGGTCGATCAGCGCCCGCTGCGTGTCGATCACGCGGGCGTTGCCGGCCTCGCTCTGGTCGGCGATGTCGTCGACCTCGCGGAGCAGCCGCTCGAACCAGTAGCGGAATCGGGGGTCCTCGTCCAGCCGGCGGGTGAATTCCGGGTAGGTGATGCAGTCGTGGTGCCCCTCGGCGCCCGGCTGCATCATCAACTCGCCGATCGCCCGCTGCTGGCCGCGGAACAGGCGGTAATGGGCCCGCTCGTACTTCTGGCTCGACAGCGTGTTCGTCACGTCGAGCAGCCGCTTCGTGAACTCCCGGTTCTGCTCCTCGCCGCCCAGGTCGAGGAAGCGCAGCTCGCGCCGGATGATCTCCACCCAGCAGAGGTACTCCGCCAGGGTGTAGACCGTGAACTGCCGGGCGTAGTCCTCCTGCTCCGGGTCGCCGCAGTGCAGGTAGACGGGCAGGTACTCGTCACGCACCGCGTTGAACAGGCGCGACTGGAGGCTGTTGGCCGCCAGCAGCAGCGGCTCCCGGTACCGGCCGAGCACCTTCGCGGCCTGCTCGGCCTTGGTCTCCTCGTGCCGCTCCCGCTCCAGCTTCGCCTCGAAGGCGGTCGCCTTGCGGCTGGACCAGCTGGTCATGACGCCGGCGACGATTGCACCGACCACGGAGACGACGGCCGAGAGGATGCCGATCAGGTTGTCCACGGCGGCAGTCTGCCGGGCCGGCCGGCCTCGCGGCATCCTCCGCCCGGCCGGGCTTGACTGTCTACAAAAGACGGACGTAGTGGACAAGCGGCCCCACCTGTGATGCCATGTCCGGCGTGCTGATTTGCTCCGCCGGAGGCTTGAGGTGTTGAAGAGACGGTCGATCCGGGCGAAGATGGCGGCCCTGGTCATCATCCCCCTGGTGGCGCTGCTCGGGTTGTGGCTGCTGGCCACGGCGCTGACCGTCGGACCGGCCCGCAACCTGGCCGACGCCGGCCTCTTCGCCCGGCACGTCGGCGGGCCGGCCGCCCAGGTCGTCGCCGAGCTGCAGACCGAGCGCCGGCTGACCGTGGTCTGGCTCGCCCAGCCCGGCACCTCCACCGAGATCACGGCCCAACGGGACGCCACCGACACGGCGGTCCGGGAGTTCCGGCAGCAGTCGGCGAGCGAGGACGTCTCCGACCGCGCCGACGACCTGATCAAACGGCGGCTGACCGAGTTCACCGGCGAGCTGGATCAGCTCCAGTCCGCCCGCAGCGCGGCCGACGCGGGCGGCGCGGGCCGCAGCGCGGATCTGCGTGCCGCCGCGATGACGGCGTACACGAAGATCATCGACGCGGCGTACCGGCTGTTCGTGCCGCTGGCGGAGGTGCAGGACCCACAGCTCTCCCAGCTGTCCCGGACGCTCATCGGGCTCAGCCGGGCCCGGGAACTCGTGGCCCAGGAAGACGCGCTGGTCAGCGCGGTCTTCGCGGTGGGCAAGCCGGCGATGAACGACGTCACCCAGATCGCCGGGGCCATCGGCGCCCAGCGGCAGCTGTTCGCCGACGCGGTCGGGGAGCTGCCCGACGCCGACCGCGCCCGTTACCAGGAGATGGTCCGCGGGGACGCGTTCGTGCAGCTCGCCGTCATGGAGGAGGCCTTCCTCAGCCGGGGCCAGCCGAACAATCCGCTGCCGATCAACGCCGCCAACTGGCGTACGGCGACGAATGCGGTGCTCAAGGCGCTGCGCTCGTTCGAGGAGCAGGCGGCGGCCGCGCCCGCGGAGCGGTCGGAGGCGGCCGTGTCGACCGCGTACACCCGGATCGTCGCGACCGGGCTGGCCGGGTTGATCTCGGTCGCCCTGGCGCTGTGGGTGGGCCTGCGGGTCTCGCGCTCGGTCGCCGGGCGGCTGCTGCGCCTGCGCGACACCGCCACGGACCTGGCCGAGGTCGAGCTGCCGGCGGTCGTCGCCCGGCTGCGCAGGGGCGAGCGAGTCGAGGTGGCCGAGGCCGAGCTGAGCTTCGGGCACGACGAGATCGGCGAGGTCGGCCGGGCCTTCGCCGAGGTACGCCGCACGGCGGTGCGGTCGGCGGTCGACGAGGCGGTGCTGCGGCACGGGCTGAACGAGGTCTTCCTCAACGTCGCCCGCCGCAGTCAGACCCTGTTGCACCGGCAGCTGAGCCTGCTGGACCGGATGGAGCGGCGCGCCCGCGACCCGCAGGAGCTGGAGGACCTGTTCCGGCTCGATCACCTGTCGACCCGGATGCGGCGGCACGCCGAGGACCTCGTGATCCTCGCCGGGGGCGCCCCGGGCCGGGGCTGGCGGCATCCGGTGGCGGCGGTCGACGTCATCCGCGGCTCGGTCAGCGAGATCGAGGAGTACGTCCGGGTGGTCGTCGAGAAGATCCCCGACGTGGCGATCGCGGGGCGGGCCGTCGGCGACATCATCCACCTGCTGGCCGAGCTGGTGGAGAACGGGACCTCGTTCTCCCCGCCGCAGACCCGCGTCCACGTCAGTGCCGAGAAGGGGCCGGACGGTCTGCTCATCCGCGTCGCCGACCGGGGCCTGGGCATGACCGAGGAGGCGCTGGCGGAGGCGAACGCCCGCCTGGCCGTCCCGCCGGACTTCGATCCGGCCAACAGCGCCCGGCTGGGCTTGATGGTGGTGGCCCGGCTCGCTGCCCGGCACGGGATCACCGTCGCGCTGACCCGGTCGAGCCACGGCGGCGTCTGCGCCGAGGCGCTGATCCCGAATACGCTCATCGCGACGGTGCCGAAGCCGGCCGCCAAGCCCACGCCGGTGACGGACCTGCCGAAGCGCCCTTCGGGGGCCAAGATCCCGGTGCAGGCCGAGGTCTCCGCCCGGCCGGAGCCGGTCGCGCAGACGGCCGGGTCGGTCGACGTGGGCGGTCTGCCCCGCCGGTCGCGCCAGGCGCCGGCCGAACCGCCGGCGTCGCCGGCGCCGGAGGCGGCGAGCCCGGTCAGCGAGCGTACGCCCCAGCGGGTGCGGGCCAACCTGGCGGCCTTCCAGCGGGGCACCGCGTCCGGCCGGGCCTCGCTGGACGCGCCGGCCGATCAGGCGACCCAACCGGAGTCGCTTTCGGACGGTGGAGAAACCGACAGTTCCGGGTCTGTCCCGGCGGGTGATAATGGTCCGTCGAGCCCGGCGGCCACGCCGCCGGAAACCGATTCGGTCGAGGGCGATCAGCCCGTGCGCGACGAGGGGAAGGCCCAGCCATGACGTCCACCAGCGACACCGCCGCGCCGAGCGGACTCGGGTGGCTGCTCGACGACCTCGTCGGCAAGGTGCCCGCCGCCCGGCACGCGGTCCTGCTGTCGGTCGACGGTCTCGTGCTCGGCCGGGACGCGAAGTTCACCGCCGACGAGGCGGATCACCTGGCCGCGGCCTCCGCCGGACTGGCCAGCCTGGCCCGCGGCGCCGGGCGCCGGTTCGAAGGCGGCGCCGTCCGGTCCACTGTGGTCGAATTCGACACGGCGTACCTGCTCATCGCCGACGCCGGTAACCGGACGTGTCTGGCCGTGCTGACCGGGGCGGACACGGATCTCGGGCTGCTGGCGTACGAGGCCGAACTGATGGTCACCCGGGTGGGCGAGCACCTGGCGACTGGAGCGCGGTGAAGGCGGAGGACTGGGAGTCCGACTGGCTCGACGAAGAGGCCGGTCCGGTCGTCCGTCCCTACGCGATCACCGGTGGGCGAGTGGACCCGGCCGGGTTCGATCTCATCGCGCACGTCGTGGCGACCGTCGACGACCCGGCCGGCGGGCAGACACCCGAGCAGCGGGCCATCCTGGCCGCCGCCGCTCGGCCGTGCGCGGTGGTCGAGGTGGCGGCCGTGGTCGACCTGCCACTCGGGGTGGTCCGGGTGCTGCTGGCCGATCTGCACGCGGAGGGCCTGATCGAGCGCTACGACCCGCCGTCCACTCCCGACGGTCCGACCGAGCAACTGCTCCAGGCGGTGATCCATGGCCTCCGGGCGATCTGAGCGGGCGGTGCCGCAGGCACTGAAGATCCTCATCGCGGGCGGTTTCGGGGTCGGCAAGACGACGCTGGTGTCCTCGGTCAGCGAGATCAGCCCGCTGCGTACCGAAGAGGTGCTCACGAGCGCCGGCGAGGCCACCGACGACATCAACGGCGTCGAGGCCAAGCGGACCACGACGGTCGCGATGGACTTCGGCCGCATCACGATCGCCCCGCACCTGGTGCTGTACCTGTTCGGCACGCCTGGACAGGACCGCTTCATGTTCCTGTGGGACGAACTGGCCTCGGGCAGCCTCGGCGCGGTCGTCATGGCCGACACCCGGCGGCTGGCCGACAGCTTCAACGTCATCGACTACTTCGAGCGCCGGGGCACGCCGTTCATGGTCGCGGTCAACTGCTTCGACGGCGTGCGTACGCACACCTCGACGCAGGTGCGGACGGCGTTGGACCTCGAGCAGCACGTCCCGGTGGTGCTCTGTGACGCCCGGGAACGCGAGTCGGTCAAGGAAGTGCTGATCACGCTGCTGGAGTACATCCTGCGAACGGGCGGAGCCTCGGCCACCAAGTGACCGAGGCTCCCGTCCCGAACGGCGTGGGCTGTCAGACCTTGTTGGCGTGGATGATGTCGGAGTACCACAGGGCGCTGCGCTTGGGGATCCGGCGCTGCGTCGGGTAGTCCACGTAGACCAGGCCCCAGCGCTGCTCGTAGCCTTCCTGCCACTCGAAGTTGTCCATGAAGGACCACACGTGGTAGCTCTCCAGGCGGACGCCCTGGGCGATGGCGGCGTGCGCGGCGGCGAAGTGGTCGCGCAGGAACGCGATCCGGCCGGCGTCGTCCACCTTGCCGTCCTCGCCGACCTGGTCCGGGGTGGGCAGGCCGTTCTCGGTGATGGTCAGCGGCACGTCGCCGTAGTCCTTCTTGACCCGGACGAGGATGTCGGTCAGCCCACGGGGGTAGATCTGCTGCCAGAACGCCTCGGTCAGCGGGTGCTTCTGGACGGTGCCGCCGGACGACGTGACGTAGATCGGCGTGTAGTACTGCACCGCCAGCACGTCGACCGGCGCCGAGATGATCTTCAGGTCACCGTCCTTGATGTGCTGCGCCATCGGGCTGAACTCGGCGATGGACTCGAGCGTGTCGCGGGGGTACTCGCCGCGGAAGACCGGGTCGAGGTAGAGCCGGTTCTCGTAGCCGTCCATGAGGTGCGTCTGCTCGGCCGCCTCGGGGCTGTCGTCGGCGGGGTAGCACGGGTGCAGGTTCAGCGCCGGGCCGATCCGGCCACCGCCGATGTGCGGGCGCGCGGCTTCCACCGCCAGGCCGTGCGCCAGCATCAGGTGGTGCGCCACCACGTACGCCTTCGCCGGGTCGCGGAAGCCGGGCGCGTGCCCGCCGTTGAGGTAGCCGTTCTGCACGACCGTCTTCGGCTCGTTGAGCGTCAGCCAGGTCGGCACGGCCTCGCCGAGCGCCTCGGTGACGGCGGCGGCGTACTCCGCGAAGCGGTAGGCGGTGTCGCGGTTCTCCCAGCCGCCCGCGTCCTGCAGCGCCTGCGGGGTGTCCCAGTGGTAGAGGGTCGCCATCGGCGTGATGCCGCGTTCGTGGAGCCCGTCGACGAGGCGCTTGTAGAAGTCCAGGCCTTGCTGATTGATCGGGCCCTTCCCGTCCCGGATCACCCGCGGCCACGCGATGGAGAACCGGTAGGAGGACAGCCCGATGGACTTCATCAGGTCGAGGTCGGCGGCGTACCGGTGGTAATGGTCGGCGGCCACGTCACCGGTGTCTCCGTTGCGCACCTTGCCGGGCGTGTGGCTGAACGTGTCCCAGACCGACGGGGTGCGGCCGTCCTCGGTGGCGGCTCCCTCGATCTGGTACGCCGACGTCGCGGCGCCCCACACGAATCCGGTGGGGAAGCTCAGCCCGAGGGTGGGTTCGGGGATGGGCTGCCCGGGGCTGTCGTCGCAGGCGGCCACGGTTGTGCCTACGGCCGCTGCGGCTGCCGCCGCGCCGGTCGTGCGGGCCGTGGTGACCGCCGCGCTGTAGGCCGACGCCGCGGCCCCTTCCAGCAGCCTCCGGCGGGTGAGCACCGGCATGGTCGACTCCTTCAGTTATGGACCTTGGACGTAGTGTATGTGGGAACGCTCCCA
>JABFYB010000688.1 GCA_013361475.1 Hamadaea sp. | reverse complement strand
CCTCAGGCGACGACGAGGTTGAGGTGCTGCTCGGCGAGGCCGATCGAGACGCGCTGCCCCCAGGTGAGGGTGAGGTGGTCGGTCTCGATGCCGTCGGCGAAGCAGACGAGCTGTTCGCCCTCACTGATCAGTTCCAGCTGCTGGCCGGGGCCGAGCGAGCCGGCGGTGAGGGTGACCCCGGTCGCGGGTGACGGCCAGGCCTCGCGGACGAACCAGGTCAGCTCCCGGTCCTGGGGGCCGGGCAAGGCCGGTGGGCCGGACCGCTCCCGGGCGATCGAGGCGCACCAGCCGGTCGCGCCGGTGCCGGTGCCGACCACGACTCCGGACGAGGAGTGCCGCTCCCGTCCACCCTCTGGTGTGGACAGTGCGTAGCGGGCCGACTGGTGGGAGCCGTGGCCGAAGTAGATCTCGTTCAGGCCGGTCAGCCGCTGGCCGTCGTCGAGGATCGCGACCGCCATCGTCCGGGACTCCACAGTGGCCATTCCGGTGACCACCGTCGGGAGCAGGCGGGACGCGGCGTCGGCCGTGACCCGCACCAGTACGCCGGGATTCCGGCCGGGTTCGGGGTCGACGCCGACGACCGGCTGCCCGGACAGGTACTTGGCGACGTTGGCGACCAGGCCGTCCTGGCCGACGGCCACGACGATGTCCTCCGGGCTGAACAGGAACCGGGGCAGGTCGGCGCGGTCGACCGCACCGCGTCGCCAGTCGGCCGGGATCGCGGCGCTCACCTCGGTCAGCGCCGCCTCCAGCGCGTCGTGGCGGGCCTGCACCTCGTCCAGACTGCGGCCCCGTTGGCGCAGAAAGTAGCCCGCCGCGCCGCGCGTACCGTGGCGGTCGAGGAGTTCGGCCAGCTCGCTGCGCCGGGAGACGACCACCACCCGGGGTGCGAGCGTGACTGACCGCACTCCTGGCGGCTCACGCAAGCGTTCCCCGGCGTAGCTCATCGCGACTCCGCGCCGCCCGAGAGCTTGGCGAGCAGCTGAGTCAAGACGTCGGGAGTGATGGTGAGCGACTGGATGTCGGGCAGCTGCCCGGCGAACTCCCGCAGCGTCAACGACTGCAGTACGCCCGGCGGCAGGTCACGATAGGCGCCGACGCGGGCTGCCTCCTTCTCCGCCTCGGCCAGCCCGACGACGCGTACGGCGTTGGCCCGGGCGTCGGCGAGCAGCTTCTCCTGCTCGGCCTGTGCGGTGGCGGCCACCCGCTCCCGTTCGGCCGCGCCCTGGGCGGCGGCGAGCTGCGCGGCCGCGTCCAACTCGGCCTGCCGCCGGGAGTTGGCGCCGTGCTGCTCCACGAGCTGCTGCTCCCGGCGAGCCAGCTCGATCTTGTTCTGGAGTTCGTTCTCGGCGATCGCGCGCTCCTGCTCGACCGCTTGCGCGCGGCGGGCGTACGTGGCGCGATCGGCTTCGGCCTGCACGGATTCCCGGGTCGGCGTCTGCAACGCCCGCTCCAGCTCCGGCTCCGGGCGGATGGCGACGACCCGGGCGCTTACGACCGCCACTCCGAGGTCGGCGAGCCGGGGGTCGTCGGCGAGCGCGGCCGACACCGCCTCGCGTACGGGGGAGATGCCGGCGGTCAGCGCCTCGGCCAGCGGCAGCCGGGCCAGCAGGTCCAAAGCGGGCTGCTGGGCCAGCTCGGCGAGCAGCGTCGCCACCTGGTCCAGCGGCCGGGAGCCGGCCACGCCGGTCTGCGGATGGATCGAGAAGTCCAGCCGGGACGCGGCCACCGCCGGTTCGGCGACCCGGTAGGTGACCGTCGCCTGCACCGTCACGTCGGTGAAGTCACTGGTTCGCGCGTGGAACAGCAGCGGCAGCTCCCGATCGTCGACCGGCACCTCGCTGAGGACCGCGGTCAGCGGGCGGTACCAGAACGACAGCCCGACGCCCTCCCGCTTCACCTTGCCCTTGGCGTGATGCCGGACCCAGTTGGTCGGGGTGCTGCGCAGGTGCCGCAGAAAGAACCTGCGGGAGATGTCGGCCATGACTTCCCTTCCGGGACGACTTTCCGGGATGAGGGGGTGCGCGCAGTGATGCTACTGAGCCGCCGCACGCTCCTGGCGGCCTCGGCGGATCCGCATGCCGACGGTCGAGATGGGCCAGGCGCTGATCCAGAAGAACGTCGCCCAGTCCGGGTCGGCGAACGCGATCGGAATCGACAGGCCGAACGCGACCAGCAGCGCGGACGCGCCGAAGACCATGTTGCTCGGAGCCGTCGTGGGCGCGTCCTCACTCCAGAGCTGCTGACGCGTCGCGGTCTGCGCCATCAGAATCCAGACGACGGCCCACAGCACCATGACGCAGGCGTAGAAGACCGGCCCGGCCGGGTGGTCGCCGAGCCCGGTGAGGACCTTGGTGGCGAAGGGCATGAGGACGATCGCGAACAGGCCCAGGATGTTGAGCCAGATCATGCCGTAGGTGAGCCGCGCGATCTGCTGGAACATCCGGTGATGGTTGAACCAGAGCGTGGCGATCACGGCGAAGCTGATCAGGAAGGCCACGTAGTCCGAGCCCAGGTACTCCTTGAGCTGGTGGACCCAGTCTTCCCCGCTCGGCACGGGCAGCTCGATGGCCAGCAACGTCAAGGCGATGGCGATGACGGCGTCGGAGAAGAAGATGACGCGTTCCAGGCCATGGCCGGACTCGGGCGCGATCTTGGGGCGTTCGGTCACGGCGCCATTCTGGCGTACGCCACCGACAGGTGCGGCCCCCAGGTGGTCCCCGGGGGCCGCGTTGAGAAACGTACTTACGACACGCTCACCGCGGACCAGGCGGCCGCGACGGTGGCGTACTCGGTCGAGCCCGAGCCGTAGAGGTCGGCGGCGGCCGAGAGGGTCGCCGTCCGCGCGCCGCTGTACGCCGTGCGTGAGGTCATGTACACGGTCAGCGCGCGGTACCAGATCGCGCCGGCCTTGGCGTTGCCGATGCCGGTGACGGTCGCACCGTTGCACGTCGGGCTGGTGCCCCACGACGAGGTGCCGCTGCCGACGGCCAGCAGGTAGAAGAAGTGGTTCGCCACGCCCGACGAGTAGTGCACGTCGAGCCGCTTGACCGAGCTGGACCAGCAGTCGGCCGACGCCCCGTCCTTCGACGGCTTGTCCATGTAGCGCAGCGGCGCGCCGCTGGTCCGCAGCTCCTCACCGATGAGGTAGTCGCCCGGGTCGTTGGCGTTGTTGGCGTAGAACTCGACCAGGGTGCCGAAGATGTCGCTCGTCGCCTCGTTGAGGCCGCCCGACTCGCCGCTGTACCGCAGGCCCGCGGTGTTGCTCGTGACGCCGTGGCTCATCTCGTGCCCGGCCACGTCGAGCGAGGTCAGCGGGGTCCAGCCGGTTCCGCCGTCACCGTAGGTCATGCAGAAGCAGGAGTCGCTCCAGAAGGCGTTGGTGTAGCCGCTGCTGTAGTGCACCCGGCTGTACGCCGCGACGCCGTCGTTGCGGATGCCGGTGCGACCGAAGGTGTTCTGGTAGAAGTCCCAGGTCATCGCCGCGCCGTAGTGGGCGTCGACGGCCGTGGAGTTCCGGTCGCCGAGCGTGCCGTCGCCGAAGACGTTGCTGCTCGAGGTGACCAGCGTGCCGGTGCCGGAGGTGGCGCCGAACAGGTCGTAGGTCTTGTGACCGCCCCGCGAGGAGTCGTTGAGCTGGTAGGTGCCGCCGCTGAGGACGGTGCCCACCGCGACGTCGCCGTTGTGGAAGCCGTGGCCCACACCATCGGTCTGGATGGCGTCCCACGAGTCACGGACCGCGCCCGTCTTCGCGTCGACCAGGACGTGCAGTTCGCTCGGCGTCTTGTCGGCGGCCACTCCGCTGACGACGACCTCGTACGCCAGGGCGGTGTCGGCCCCGTCGGCGTCGACGACGAGCTGCGAGCCGTCGACCCGGCGGGACGCCGCCCGCGAGGCGCCCAGGGCGGCGGTCGCGGCCTGGGCGGCGGACAGCGAAGGCGTCGTGGACAGCGTCAGACCACCGCGCAACGCGTGGCTCACACCCTTCCACGAGTTGCCCTTGCCGAGGTGGACGACGGTGTCGCCGCCGAGGACCGGCAGGCCTTGGTAGTACCGGTTGACGCGGACGTGCTCGGTGCCGTCGGCGTCGGTCTGCACGTTCCGGAGCGTGAACGACTCTCCGGCGCTGACCGCGCCCGCGGCCGCGTGGCTCTTGAGCTGCGCGACGGCTCGGCTGAACGGGCTGGGTGCCGCGGGGGCGGCGAGCGCGACCGGCGAGGCGGCGGCGAACAACGCCACCCCGGCGACCGCGGCACCCAAGACGGGGGTGATCCGGCGGATGGACAAGGTTTTCCTCCCTTGGTCAGGCGGACCGGGGCTGAGCTTCCTCGCCACGGTCCGTCCGGGTTAGTCGCCCATGGGCCGGTAGGCCAGGGCGGCTGAACAGAAGGATGCTCATCTCAACGTGGTTTGTAAATATGGCAATGAAAGAATTACTTACCGTGATGATCGCCGGGTTCCCGACAATCGGCGAGCTTCCGCAGTGTCGGTGCCGGGCATTAGGCTCGCCGCGCTGAGTGATGGCTGAACAAGACGGACGACAAGAAGGCTGGTTCGACAATGGCCGTGGTACGGCGTACCGGCACGATCCCGCAGCAGGCCTCCACGAAGGACGCCGCGCCGCAGCAGGCCCAGACGCCCGGCGACGCCGAGACCGCGGCGGTCCCGACGATGCCGGCCCATCTCTGGGCGTTCGGGGTCGGATTGGCGTTGGTCGGCGGCGGCCTGCTCGCCGCCTGGGCGATCTGGGCGAACGGCCCGGTGAACACGTTCCGCGCCACCAGCGAGGGGTCCATCTTCGCCGGTCTGGTCGTGGTGACCGCCGCCGTCGAGCGCGTGCTCGAACCGTTCACCCGCTGGCTGCCGGGCCGCGCCGCGCAGCACCGTTACGACTGGGCGCTCGCCGCGATGGAGAACGGCGCCGGCACGACGGCCGCCACCGCCAAGGCGAAGGCAGACCTGGAGCAGGCCAAGGCGGACAAGGGCATCATCGCCTGGGGGCTGGCCACCGGCCTGGCCACCGTGATGTCGGCCAGCGGCGGCTTCTACCTGCTGCACATGATCGCCGAGAACCCGCAGTGGGACGCCGTCCCCACCTGGGTCGACTCGCTGATCACCGGCCTGATCGTGGGCAGTGGGACCAAGCCGGTCCACGACCTCATCAGCCGCGTCCAGCAGAACAAGGAGAAGGGCCAGCTCGCCTAGCCGTCTAGGCCTTACGGTTCCCGCGCAGCCAGCCTTTGCGCAGCGGCCCGGCGTCCGGGCCGCCCAACGCCAGGGACTCGGCGACGACGGGCACCTCGTGGGTGGTCTCGTCGACGGCCGGCGCCGCTGGGCGTACCGCCGGGTGATCCCGAGTGCGTTGCGCGGGCAGTGCCCCAGTCACGGACGTGGCGACCGCGACGCTGGCCGAGGCGTGGAAGGGGCAGCGCGACAAGTCCTTGGCGTTCTCGTCGAGGTAGAAGTTGGGTCGCTGGTCCGCCTCGGCGTAATACCGGTGGAAGACCGGGGTCGCGCCGCCCGACAGGGGCGGGACGATCCAGGACCAGTCGGCCGGGACCGTCCGGCCGGCCTTCTCCTCCTTGGCGATGTGCGTCAGGAAGTGCCGTGACTCCGTGTGATGGTCGGCGATCTTCACGCCGGCCCGCTCGAAGGACCACAGCACCGCCCGGTTCAGCTCGACCAGCGCGCGGTCGCGCCACAGGCTCGACTCGCGGGTGGTGTCGAGGCCCAGCCGAGCCGCGATGGCCGGGAGCTGGTCGTAGCGATCGGCGTCGGCGAGGTTGCGCGCGCCGATCTCGGTGCCCATGTACCAGCCGGAGAACGGCGCGAGCGGATAGTGGACGCCGCCGATGGTCAGCCGCATGTTGCTGATCGCCGGGACCGCGTGCCAGCGCAGCCCCAGCTCGGCGAACCAGGCCAGCTCGGGGTGGGTCAGCGGCACTTCGAGCACCGCCTGCTCGGGCAACTCGAACAGGTGCGGCTCCTGGCCGGGCTCCTGCAGCACCAGCGGCAGAATGTCGAACGCGCTGTGCTTGCCCTTCCAGCCCAGCTCGGTGACCGCGTCGGTGAAGTCGGCGTACAGGGGGTCGCCGATGCCGTCGCGGTAGCCCGCGTAGCGGATCAGCTGCTCGTTCCACAGCACGGTTCGCGGCCGGCCCGGCACGGCCTGCGGAAAGATCGAGATGACCGGACGGAGGCGGCCGCGGTTCTTGCCCTGTCCGGCGGCGATCTCCAGGTGCTGGACGAGCTGCTCGGCGGTGGCGTCGACCCCGGTGACGCCGCGGAGGTCACGGACGACCAAGCTGTTCCAGTAGAGTCGGCCGATGCACCGGCTGGAGTTGCGCCAGGCCATCCGTGCCCCGTGGACCAACTCCACCCGCGTGTGCGCGTACGTGCCGAGGGCGTCGATCTGTTCGCGTACCTGCTCGACGCGGGCGGCGACGAGTCGCGCGTCCACGCCGAGCTTCGGTTGTTCGGCGTACAGCCGCCGCAGGAAGTCTTCCGCCTCGTCCGGATCGGTGGGCTCGTTGTGGAACTGAGTGAGGGGGGCGTCGCGATAACCGGGGGCCGGGCTCATCCGGTCATTTAACGGTTACGATGCGTTGTCCATAGCGGACACTTTGTGCGACTGTCGCGCCCTGATGACAGCCGTCGCGAGCAGCACCTGGGCCAACGCATAGGTGACCATCACCCAGATGTCCGGGCCGGGTAGCTCGTGATCGGCCAGGCCCAGCGCGATGAGCGTGTCGGACAGGACGAAGAACGCGCCGCCGAGGCCCGCGCGCCACCCGAGGCGGGCGGAGGTCGCGCCGGTGGCGAACAGCAACAGAGAGTACGCGGCCACGGGGATCCGCAGCGCTCCGAGATCGGGCCACAACCACGCGATCAAGCCCACCCAGAGCAGCACATAGACCGGGAGGACACTGAGGCGGCGACGCCCGTGCCGGACGAAGTACGCGATGTAGCAGACGTGCGCGGCCCCGAAGAATCCCATGCCGACGAGGAAGAGGAAGTCGGGTTCGGCGAACTGAAGGGCCACGTCCCCGGCCGCCGACAGTAGCAAGGCGGCGACGACGAGGCCGGGCCCCTTCCGAACCACGACGTAGAGCGCCAGCAATGGCATGAGCAGCGGTTTCGTGGCCCATTCGGCCCAGGTGACGTCGAAGGCGGAGACGACGATGTGCGTCACCGCGAGGACGGCGTACAGCGCGAGGATCACTTGCCGGCCCCCTCGGACTCGGCGGGCGCCGCCGGCTCCCAGCCCGGACCGGCGAAGATCCGGCCGAGCCGCTCCCGCCAGGTACGCGCGGCGCGCAGATCCCGGCCGATCGAGGCGTACTCGTGGAAGGCGACGCGCAGCGGGTTGTAGGTGCCGATGTTCTTGGTGAGCCCGTAGATCGGCCGTTCGGTCTCCGGGGCGAACGAGCCGAACAGCCGGTCCCAGACGATCAGGATGCCGCCGAAGTTCCGGTCGAGGTAGCCGCCTTGCGACGCGTGGTGCACCCGGTGGTGGGACGGGGTGTTGAGGAGGAACTCGAACGGCCGCGGCAGCTTGTCGATGCGCTCGGTGTGGATCCAGAACTGGTAGACGAGGTTCACCGAGCTGCAGAAGGCCAGCACCGCCGGGTGTACGCCCAGCGCGATCATCGGCAGGTAGAACAGCCAGCTGGTGAACCCGGTCCACGGCTGCCGGAGCGCGGTGGAGAGGTTGAAGCGGCGGCTCGAATGATGCACGACGTGCGACGCCCACAGTACGCGGATCACATGGTGGCTGCGGTGCGACCAGTAGTAGCAGAAGTCCTGGGCGAGCAGGCAGACCAGCACCCACTGCCAGGTGATCGGCACGTGCAGCGGGGTCACCAGGTTGATCGCCGAGTAGACCAGTGCGGGGACGATGCCCCAGAGCAGGTCGAAACCGAGGCTGCCCAATCCCATGGACAGGCTGGTGGCGGTGTCCTTGGCGGCGTAACCCAGCTCGTCGTCGTCCGGATGGAGCCGGTACGAGATCGCCTCGAGCAGGGTCAGGAGGATGAACGCCGGGATGGACCAGAGCACGACGTCGGGCAGGTCGGGGACGGGCATGCGCGGATACTAGTGAGTAACTCTCGCGTTAGGAAGAGCGTGCTCCGTGTTCGACACAGGTCGCCGACCAGCCCGTCGGGACGACCTGCACCTTCATCCGCCGGCCGCACTCCGTGCAGTAGCGCGGCGGCTCCAACTCCAGCGCCGCCGCGCAGCCGGCATGCGCCAGCCCAGCCACCAGCTGCCGCCCGCAGCGCGGGCAATGCATCGGCCTCATGCTCATCGACACCCTCCTCGAAGCGTGATCATTGCGTCAGCCATGCTGGTACAACGGGCATTTCGCAGCGCGAAACAGCTGACTGAACTTCTGGCGGCTCGCGCAAGCGCTCCCCAGCGACTGACGCAATGATCAAGAACTACAGGGTTGCCGACAGCGCCTTGACGGGCATCTTCAGGTCGGCGAGTAGCTGCAAGTCTTGGGTCGCCGGGCGGCCGAGGGTCGTCAGGTAGTTGCCGACGATCACGGCGTTCACCCCGCCGAGCAGGCCGTCGCGCGTACCGAGGTCGCCCAGGGTGATCTCGCGGCCGCCCGCGTACCGGATGATCGTCCTCGGCATCGCGAGCCGGAAGGCGGCGATGGCGCGCAAGGCGTCCTTCGGGTCGAGGACCGGCTGGTCCTCCAGCGGCGTGCCGGGGCGCGGGTTGAGGAAGTTCAGCGGGACCTCGTGCGGGTCGAGGTCGGCGAGCTGGACCGCGAACTCCGCGCGCTGCTCGACGGTCTCGCCGAGGCCGAGGATGCCGCCGCAGCAGACCTCCATGCCGGAGTCGCGGACCATCTTGAGGGTGCCCCAGCGCTCCTCCCACGAGTGCGTGGTGACCACGTTCGGGAAGTAGGTCCGGCAGGTCTCCAGGTTGTGGTTGTAGCGGTGGACGCCCATCTCGACCAGCTCGTCCACCTGCTCCTGGGTGAGCATGCCGAGGCTGGCCGCGACGTTGATGTCCACGGCCTCCTTGATCGCCTTCACGCCCTCGCGCATCT
Source organism: Hamadaea sp. (assembly GCA_013361475.1). Lineage (GTDB taxonomy): Bacteria > Actinomycetota > Actinomycetes > Mycobacteriales > Micromonosporaceae > Hamadaea. The sequence goes on along the minus strand of JABFYB010000688.1, from coordinate 5,996 downwards.
GCGTCATCAGCCGGGCGTCGGGGCCGCGGACGGCGGCGACGATGCAGAACTCCGTCGCGCCGGTGGCCGCGGTCTGCTTGGCCGCCTCGACCAGCGACGGGATGTCCAGCCAGACCGCCCGGACCGGCGAGGAGAAAAGCCCCGACTGGGAACAGAAGTGGCAGTCTTCCGGGCAGCCGCCGGTCTTCAGCGAGACGATGCCCTCGACCTCGACCTCCGGCCCGCACCAGCGCATCCGCACCTCGTGCGCGAGCTGGAGGGCGTCGGCGATGCGCTCGTCCGGCAGCCGCAGGATCTCCAGCACGCCGGCCTCGTCGAGGCCGACGCCCCGATCGAGGACCTGGTCCCGCGCGCGGTCGAGGATGTCACTGGGGATGTCGGTCATGGCCGTACCCTACAAGGTGCCTTAACCACCGCTCACCTCGAAGGGGACCTGCGAAGTGTCCGACTGGCTGGCCACTCTGGCGCGCAAGGCCGAGCTGCGCGACAAGGCCGGACTGCGACGTGAGCTGCGTCCCCGTCCGGCCGCCGATCCGGTGGTCGACCTGGCCGGCAACGACTACCTCGGGCTGGCCCGCCACCCGGAGGTGCTCGCCGCCGCGGGCGAGGCGCTGGCCGAATACGGCCTGGGCGCGACCGGGTCGCGGCTGGTCCGAGGCACCACCGAGCTGCACGCGGAGCTGGAGCGGGAGCTGGCCGCCTGGATCGGCACCGCCGAGGCGCTGGTGTACTCGTCGGGCTATCTGGCGAACCTCGGTGTCGTCCGGGCGCTGGTCACGCCGCAGACGGTGCTGGTGGCCGACGAGCACGTGCACGCCAGTCTGATCGACGGCTGCCGGCTGTCCGGGGCTCGTACGGTCACCTTTCGCCACGGCGATCCCGGTCACCTCGCGAGCGTGCTTCGCGACACCAAGCGCGCGGTCGTGCTCACCGAGTCGGTCTTCTCCGTCGACGGTGATCTCGCGCCGCTGCGGGACCTGCACCAGGTCGCGCGCGAGCAGCATGCCCTGCTGCTCGTCGACGACGCGCACGGCCTCGGGGTCGTCGAGGACTCGACCGCGGGGCTCGCGGGCGCCGACGACGTGGTGATCACGGCCACCCTCTCCAAGGCTCTCGGTGGCGCGGGCGGCGTGGTCGCCGGGCCGTCCGCGCTGGTCCGGCATCTGATCGACACCGGGCGCACGTTCATCTTCGACACCGCGCTGCCGCCGTCGGTCGCGGCCGGCGTCCGCGCCGCGGCGAGGATCGCGATCACCTCCCCCGAGCTGCGGGTCGAGCTCCGTTCGCGCAGCTTGTACGCGTACCGCCGGCTGGCCGACGCCGGATTCCGCGTACGCCCGCCGGCCGGTGGCGTGGTGTCGGTGGAGGCGCCCTCGGCCGACCAGGCGGCGGCCTGGGCCGCCGCGTGCCTGCGTTCGGGGGTGGCGGTAGGGTGCTTCCGGCCACCGTCCACTCCGGACCACGTGTCCCGGCTGCGGCTGACGGTCAACGTCGGAGTGCCCCGGGCGGCCTTCGAGCAAGCGCTGGAGAAAGTCGTAGAGGCAGCACCATGAACACCCCTCCCACCGGACCCCTCACCGGAACCGTCATCGTCACCGGCACGGACACCGGGGTCGGCAAGACCGTCGTGACGGCCGCCATCGCCGCCTGCGCCACCGCGAGCGGACTGCGGGTCGCCGTCGTCAAACCCGGGCAGACCGGCGTCGACCCCGCGTACGGGGAGGTCTCCGACGAGGAGGTGGTGCGGCACCTGGCGGGTCCGGCCACCACCCGGACGCTGGCGTCGTACCCCGATCCGCTCGCTCCGCTCGCGGCGGCCCGGGTCGCCCACCTGCAGCCGCTCGACCTCTACACCGTCGTGGACGAGGTCAAGCGGCAGGCGGCCGAGCACGACCTCGTCCTCGTCGAGGGCGCCGGGGGACTGCTGGTTCCGATGGGTCCCCGCCTGGCGGACATCCCGGGCGGCGGCTCGTGGACCGTCGCCGACGTCGCGGTGAGCCTGGGCGCTCCCGCCGTCGTCGTGGCCCGGGCCGGACTCGGGACGCTGAATCACACGGCGCTGACCCTGGAGGCGCTGGATCGCCGGGGTGTCAGCGGCCTGGTGGTGCTGGGCGCGTGGCCGGCCGAGCCGGAGCTGGTTCATCTGACCAACCTCGACGATCTACCCGGTGACCTGCACGGACTGCTCCCCGACGGCGCGGGTTCGATGGAACCCGGGGTGTTCCGGCGCAGTGCGCCCGGCTGGCTGACGGAGACGTTGTACGGCAGTTGCGAGGACCCTCGAATGCTGGCCGAGGACGATTACTGATCTTGCCCGTGGATGTTTCGCAATCACCACATCCAGTCAGGGCATTTGCCGTAATTTGCCTGGTATGTGGCATTGGTTCAAGGAGTCGATGCAAGCTCATCCCGAGCTTGCCATCTTCCTGACCCTCGCCCTGGGCTTCACCATCGGCCGACTGAAGATCAAGAGCGTCACCCTCGGCTCGGTCACCGGCACACTGCTCGCCGGCGTCCTGGTCGGTCAGCTGGACATCCAGATCCCCGACCTCGTCAAGACGGTGGCCTTCATCGGCTTCCTGTTCGCCCTCGGCTACCGGGTCGGGCCGCAGTTCTTCGCGGCCCTGAAGAAAGACGGCGTACCGCAGCTGGTGATCGCCGTGATCGGCTGCGTCTTCGGCCTGATCGTCGCGTACGCCATGGCGAAGATCATGGGCTACGGCCCGGGCTGGGGCGCCGGACTGCTGGCGGGCGGGCTGACCCAGTCGGCGGTCATCGGGGTGGCGACCGACGCCATCAACGGCTCGTCCAGCATCCCCGACGATCAGAAGCAGACCCTCGTCAACCAGATCCCCGTCGGGTACGCCGTCTGCTACCTGTTCGGGACGGCCGCGGCGGCGTACTTCCTGTCGCAGCTGGCGCCGCGGATGCTGGGCACCCGGAACCTCGCGGCCGAATGCGCCGAGCTGGAGAAGCAGCTCGGGACGTTCAAGGACCCCGACAGCCAGCCCGCGTACCGGCAGGTGGTGCGGCGGACCTATCGCGTCTCGGAAGGTTCGGAGCTGGACGGCAGCACCGTGCAGGCCGAGGAGACGCTGGCCCGGAACCGGGGTCGCCGGATCTACCTCCAGCGCTTCCGGCGTGGGGACGAGTTGGCCTTCACCACGCCGGACACCGTCCTGCGCGCCGGTGACGTCGTCACGGTCACGGCGAACCACAGCGACTTCATCCACGGCGAGATGACCGCCGTCGGCACCGAGGTCGACGACACCGAACTGCTCGGCTACGACATCGAGACGCTCTCGGTCGTCCTGCTGAACAAGAAGCTCCAGGGCCGTACGCTCGCCGAACTGGCCCAGCAGGACGAGGCGCGCAACCTGTTCGTCAAGAAGGTGGTGCGTGCCGGCGTCGAGATCCCGTTCGGTCTGACCACCGTCCTGCACCACGGTGACGAGCTGACCATCGAAGGCCCCAAGGAGCTGGTCGAGCAGGCCGTCCCGGTCATCGGCAAGCCCAACCGGACCAGCGACGAGACCGATTACTCCTACATCGGGTTCGGCATCTTTCTCGGTGGGCTGATCGGCATCCCGACGGTGGCCATCGCCGGGGCGGACATCGGCCTGACCACCAGCGGCGGCGCGCTCATCATGGGGCTGATCTTCGGCTGGCTGCGCTCGCGGAACCCGTCCTTCGGCCGGTTCCCGCCGGCCGCGGAGTGGCTGATGGACACGGGCGGCCTGTGCATGTTCGTGGGCATCGTCGGCATCCAGTCCGGCCCCAACTTCATCTCCGGGGTCAAGAGCGAGGGGCTGGGGCTGCTCTTCGCCGGGCTGGTCGTCACGCTGCTGCCGATGTTCCTGACGCTGTTCCTCGGCAGGTGGCTCTACAAGTGGCCCACCGCCACGAATCTCGGCTCGACCGCCGGCACGTTCACCACGACGGCGTCGATCGGAGCGATCTGCGACACGGCGAAGAGCCGGGTGCCGGTCCTCGGCTACACGGTCCCGTACGCGATCGGCAACACCCTGCTCACCATCTGGGGGACGGTCATCGTCGCCCTCTTGTCCTAAGTCGAACGATCTTTCGGGGGGAAGAAGAGATGCCTACGTCGAGGGCCGAACAGAAGCGACTCGAGTCGCTCAGCCCGTTCGAGCTGAAGAACTCGCTGATCGACCTGGCGAACGAGAACGTGAAGCTGGAAGCGGTCACGATGCTCAACGCGGGCCGGGGCAACCCGAACTGGATCGCGACCGAACCGCGGGAGGCGTTCTTCCTTCTGGGCCGGTTCGGCATCGAGGAGTCCCGGCGGGACTGGGACGAGTGGGACGGCGTCGGGGGCATGCCGGCCAAGGCCGGGATCGCCCAGCGGTACAAGGCGTTCCTGCAGACGAATCGGAACGAGCCCGGCGCCTCGCTCCTGCAGCGCAGCTTCGACTACGGCGTCAAGAAGCTCAAGTTCGACCCGGACGCGTACGCCTGGGAGCTGGCCGACGGCGTGATCGGCGATCACTATCCGGAGCCCGACCGGATGCTGACCCACATGGAGAAGGTCGTCCACGCGTACCTGGTGAAGGCGATGTGCGGCGGCAAGGCGCCGAAGCAGCCCTTCGACCTGTACGCCGTCGAGGGCGGCACGGCGGCGATGTGCTACCTGTTCGACTCGGCGCTGATCAACGGCATCCTCAACAAGGGCGACACGATCGCGATCATGACGCCGATCTTCACGCCGTACCTGGAGATCCCGCACCTGGAGCGGTATCAGTTCAACGTGGTCGAGCTGAAGGCGTCCCGCTTCGACTCCGAAGGCTTCCACACCTGGCAGTACGACCCGGCCGAGCTGGACAAGCTGGCCGACCCCAAGGTCAAGGCGCTGTTCCTGGTGAACCCGTCGAACCCGCCGTCGGTCGCGTTGTCCCAGGAGTCCCGCGACCACATCAAGCGGATCACCGAGACGTCCAACCCGGGCCTGACGGTGATCACCGACGACGTCTACGGCACCTTCGTCGACGGCTTCGAGTCGCTGATGTCGACGGTGCCGCGGAACACCATCGGGGTCTACTCGTTCAGCAAGTACTTCGGCTGCACCGGCTGGCGGCTCGGCGTCATCGCCGTCAACCGGGACAACATCTTCGAGGGCAAGCTGGCCAAGCTGCCGGCCAAGCGCAAGGCGCAGCTGAGCGAGCGCTACTCGTCGATCACGCTGGAGCCCGAGAAGCTCAAGTTCATCGACCGCATCGTGGCCGACTCCCGGCAGGTGGCGCTCAACCACACCGCCGGGCTGTCGCTGCCGCAGCAGATCCAGATGGGGCTGTTCGCGCTGTTCGACCTGCTGGACGAGCAGGGTGCGTACCAGGAGACCTGCCAGACGATCATCTCCCGGCGGCTGCACGCGCTGGTCAAGGGCATGGGGGTGAAGCTGCCCAAGGATCCGCAGGCGGCGCACTACTACATCGAGCTGGACCTGATGAACTACGCGGAGCGGTATGTGAGCCCGGAGTTCGCGAGCTGGCTGGCGAAGAACTTCGAGCCGGTGGATCCGGTCTTCCGGCTGGCCGAGAAGGGTTCCGTCGTGCTGCTCAACGGCGGCGGCTTCGACGGTCCCGAGTGGAGCGTCCGGGTCAGCCTGGCCAACCTGCGCTATGAGTCTTATCAGGACATCGGCAAGTGGCTCCGGGAGACCATGGAGGACTACTACGCCGAGTTCCAAAAGACCTCGGCGGGCACGTCCGCGCGGAAGGCCGGCGGTGCCAAGAAGGCCGTTGCCGCCAAGGCCGCAGCGAGCGAGACGGCGACCACCACGAAGGCGGCGCCGGCGGTGAAGCGGGCGCCGGCGAAGAAGGCCGCCAATGCGCCCGCCAAGAAGGCCGCGACGGCGACGGCCAAGAAAGCACCCGCTAAGAAGACGACGGCCAAGAAGACCACGACAGCCAAGAAGGCTCCGGCCAAGGCCGGGTCGAAGCGGTGAAGGACTGGCTGACCGATCTGTTCAAGTCGGT
>JABFYB010000258.1 GCA_013361475.1 Hamadaea sp. | reverse complement strand
CCGGCGATGCGGGAAAGGCTCAACCGCAACGGGTTGTTGACGTCCACATTGGTCGTGCCGTGGCCGGGTGTTCGGCCGTCGAGCCCGGCGGGCAGGACGTCCATCCGGGCGTACACGCCGCAGCAGCCGCTGAACGACTCGAAGCGCAGCATGTCCCGGCTGCCGGTGACGACCGGGTCCAGGCTCGCCCGCGCGGTCGGCTGGTAGTACCGCGTTCGGGCCACGTCGGCCACCGCGAGCAGGCCCAGCGCCACCGGCTGAGGGGTGGTGACGAAGCCCTCGAAGAATCTCGGGTTCGCCGCGTCCCCGCCGGACGTCTGCAGTTCCAGGCCGGTGCCGGACAGCTCCGACGGCCGGGCGTAGGCATAGCTCGCAACGGACATGCGGGGAAGATAGCGGAGACCGCCGACAAACTCGGGAGTCTCCGGTATCTGTCCTAGTAGGACTGCAGCTCGATCAGGACTCCGCCGGGCGCGCGCAGGTGCGCCGTACGCAGATTCGGCCCCCACTGCGGCCGATCGGTCGGCGGCGCGACCACGGACGCGCCGTGCTCGACGCACGTCTTGGTGCCCGCGTCCACGTCGGCGACACGGCAGACGAGCACGACCGCGTTCTCCGGTCGGGCCGGGGCGTCGACGCCGACGGCGGCCGCCATCAGCTTGGCGTCGAACATCGAGAGCAGGCCCTGTCCGTCGACGTCCCAACTGGCGTACGGGCCGGACGGGCCGCCGGCGGCCAACTCCGCCCCGGCCAGTTCGGGCAGGACGGCGGCGTAGAAGGCGTATGCCGTGGCGAAATCGGCGACCAGAAGGCGGGGGTGCAAGGCGTCCATCGTTTCTCCAAAATTAGTGGGTGCGCACCCACTATAGGCCATGGCCTAGTATTGGTGCCATGGAGAAGCCGCCGACCCTGCTGGGCATCGACGCGTACCTGCTGTCGCAGAGTGGCAAGGCCGGCCGGAACCGGGTGGCCGACCGGTTGGCGGCATACGGATTGCGGCTGTGGCACTTCGCCGTGCTCGCCGCGCTCGCCGACTTCGGCCCGCACTCCCAGCGCGACCTGAGTCTCCGGCTCTCCGTCGACGTCAGCGACATGGCCAAGGTGATCGATCAGCTCGCCGCGGACTCGCGAATCGACCGCGTACGCGACGAGGCGGACCGCCGCCGGGTGCTGGTCAGCCTGAACGATCGTGGGCGGGACCTGCTCGCGGCGCTTCGGCGCGACGCCGCCGAGGTGGACCACGAACTGCTGTCGGGGTTGACCGCGGCGGAGCGCAAGCAACTGCACGCGCTGCTGCTCAAGGTGTTGGCCCAGGTGTAGCTCGGTCCTCCAGGCGCCTGGTGACGATCACCTCCGGGGTCGCGTATGTAGAATCCGCTTCACGTTCGGGTCGCCCGGCCCGGTTCGACCCCTACGGAGGCAGGTCGTGACTGTTCCCACGGCCACCGAAGCCGCCGCGACGCCGGCGGTCGCCGACACCGCGAACCGGCTCGGCTCGCGCGTCTGGACCTCCCTGGTCCTGCTCGGCTTCGTCGGGCAGCTGGCCTGGACCGTCGAGAACATGTACCTCAACCTGTTCGTCCACGACACCGTGTCCGGCGACCCCAACGCCATCGCGACCATGGTCGCGGCGAGTGCGGTGGCGGCGACCGTCGCCACGCTGGTGATCGGGGCGATCTCCGACCGCCGGGGCCGCCGCCGGGTGTTCATCTCCGCCGGGTACCTGGCCTGGGGCGTCACCACCGCCGGATTCGGCCTGATCACGGTCGGCGGGATCGGCGACGTGCTCCCCGGCGGGGACGCGGTGCTGCTCGCCGTGATCGCCGTGATCGCCTTGGACTGCCTGATGTCGTTCATCGGGTCCGGGGCCAACGACGCCGCGTTCCAGGCCTGGGTCACCGACGTGACGCGACCGGCGAACCGGGGCCGGGTGGAGTCGGTCCTCGCGGTCATGCCGCTGGTCGCGATGCTGGTCGTCTTCGGCGGGTTCGACGGCCTGACCCGGGCCGGACACTGGCGTACGTTCTTCCTGATCATCGGCGGGATGATCACGCTGATCGGCGTGGCCGCCTGGTTCCTCGTCCGCGACCAGCCGACCCCGGTACGCCGGGAGACCGGACTGCTCAGCTCACTGCTGCACGGGCTGCGCCCGTCCGCCGTACGCGCGAATCCGGGGCTCTATCTGGCGCTGTCGGCGTGGTGCCTGTGGGGCGTGTCGACGCAGGTCATCCTGCCCTACCTCATCATCTACATTCAGCGATACCTCGACATCGACGGGTACGCCCTCGTGCTCGCCGTCGTGCTCATCGGCTCGTCCGTCGTCAGCATCGTCGCGGGCCGGTTCATCGACCGGATCGGCCGCATCCGCTTCCTGGTGCCCGCCGTCGCGGTCTACGGAGCCGGTCTGCTCGCCATGTACTTCGCGCGCGGCACCCTCGCGGTGATCCTGGCCGGACTGGTCATGATGTCGGGCTTCATGCTCGTGCTGGCGCCCATCGGCGCCCTCGTCCGGGACTATTCGCCGCCCGATCGGGCCGGGCATGTGCAGGGCCTGCGCATGATCTTCGCCATCATGGTGCCGATGATCGCCGGTCCGTTCCTAGGTGCGGCCGTGATCAGCAACGCGGGGGAGACCTACACCGACCTCGGCGTGGTCAAGCAGGTCCCGACTCCGGCGATCTTCCTGGCCGCGTTCGCGGTGCTGGCCCTCATCGTCCTGCCGATCGTCGCGCTCCGCCGCCGCCATCAGCCGCCGCAGGTCCAGGCGTGACGGAGTTGCTGACGCCGTGGGGGGAGAACCTCGACCCCGACCACGTGCTGACTGAATATCCGCGCCCGCAGCTGGTCCGTGACAGTTACCTGAACCTCAACGGCCAGTGGGCGTACGCCATCACCGACGGCGGCATCGCCGAGGGTGAACCAGCGGCGTACGACGGAGTGATCCTGGTGCCGTTCTCGCCGGAGACCCCGTTGTCGGGCGTCGGCCGGCAGCTGAGGCCGGATCAGACCCTCTGGTACCGGCGTACGCTGCGGCTGCCGGACGGGTTCCGGCCCGGTCCGGCGACCCGCGTCCTGCTGCACTTCGGGGCGGTCGACCAGACTTGCGAGGTCTTCCTCAACGGCGTCGCCGTCGGCGGTCACGTCGGCGGCTACCTGCCCTTCCACTGCGACCTCACCGACGCGCTCACCGACGGCGACAACACTCTGGTCGTGGCGGTACGCGACAGCACCGACACCGGTCACCACTCGCGGGGCAAGCAACGTACGCGCCGCGGCGGGATCTGGTACAGCCCGCAGTCCGGCATCTGGCAGACCGTCTGGGCGGAATGCGTACCGCAGACGCATGTGCGGCGGCTGACTCTGACGCCCCGGCTGGATCAGGACTGCGTCGAGGTGACGGTGCACACCGACCCGGACGCTCCACACGCGACAGTGCAGATCCTCGACGGGGACCTCGTGGTCGGCACCGCGACGGCCGCGCCGAACCGTCCGGTGTGCGTACCCCTGCCTGATGCGCGGAGATGGAGTCCCGAGGACCCGCATCTCTACGACGTGACCGTGACCCTCGGAGACGACGCGGTCCGCAGCTATGTCGGCATGCGCTCGTTCGGCGTGGGCCCCGGCCCGGACGGTACGCCGCGCCTGCTGCTCAACGGCGAGCCCTATTTCCACGCCGGGATCCTGGACCAGGGCTACTGGTCCGACGGTTGGTACACCGCGCCGTCGGACGAGGCGCTGGTCCACGACATCGCGACGATGAAGCGCCTCGGGTTCACCATGCTGCGCAAGCACATCAAGGTCGAGCCCGCCCGCTGGTACTACCACTGCGACCGGCTCGGCATGCTGGTGTGGCAGGACATGGTCAACGGCGGCGGCCGATACCGGCCGCTGGTGGTGACGGCACCCGCGGTGACGCCGCTGCGCCTGTCCGACCGGCATCATGGCTGGTTCGGCCGCGCGGACGCCGAGGGGCGCGAGCAGTTCCGCACCGAGCTGCGCGAGATGATCGAGCACCTGCGCAACGTCGTCAGCATCGCGGTCTGGGTGCCGTTCAACGAGGGCTGGGGCCAGTTCGACGCCGCCCGGATCGCCGCCGAGGTGGCGGCGCTGGACCCGACCCGAACCGTCGACCACGCGAGCGGCTGGCACGACCAGGGCGCAGGCGATCTCCGCAGCCTGCACGTGTACTTCCGGCCCTTCCGCGTCCCGCGCCGCGGGCGTGATCGCCGGGTGCTGGTCCTGTCGGAGTACGGCGGCTACAGCCTGCCCGTCGCCGGGCACACCACGACCCCGCGAGAGTTCGGCTACAAACGGTTCGACGACGCCGAGGCGTTCGGCGCGGCCTTCCGCCGGCTGCACACCGAGCAGATCGTTCCAGCCGTCGGCCGGGGTCTCAGCGCGACCGTCTACACCCAGCTCTCGGATGTCGAGGACGAAGTGAACGGGCTGCTGACCTACGATCGGCGCGTCCTCAAGGTCGCCGAAGACCTCGTGCGGGAGGTCAACCGGCAGCTCCGCCTCTGAGCCCGGCTACCAGCGGTTGTGGGCTTCCTCGGCCCAGCCGACGAGCCCGTCGAGGCTGACGCGGCCGTCGTCGTCGGTCAGCGCCCAGCCGCTGAAGGTTCCGAAGCATTGGTGCGTCTCGTTCGCGACGACGGCGAGATTCGTCTTGGCGACCTTCTCGTGGAACGGGTGGAACTCGGCGCGTACCCGATCGCCGGTGATCTGCCAGGGACGCAGCCAGTCCGACCGGTCGTAGGTCCAGCGCAGCTCTTCGCCGATCTTGTGCAGGCGGCCGTCGACGAACAGGCCGTTCTCGGTGACCCCGGTCCCGTCGGTCCACTTCCCGCCGAGCTGGATCGCCCGGCCGTCGGCGACGCCGGCCGCCCAGTTCCAGGTGATCGAGTAGGGCCACTTGCCGCGCCCGTGGTCCAGGACCGCGAACGCGCCCGCGCCGATCTCGTGCGTACGCCCGTGGAGGACCAGCGTGCCGTGGACCGGCCGGCCGAGATCCTTGACGGTGTACTGGAACCGCCGGTCGCTCCACGGTACGACTACCCCGAGCGACTCGTGCCCCTCCGGCAGTGGGATCTCGACGTCCAGCCGGACGTCCCGGGCGGTCGCGTGGATCGTCGTGCCGTCCGGGCGCTGCGTGATAGCGATCGACAGCCCGCCGCCTTCGGCTGACGCCGTGCCCTCGCCGCTGCGCGGTGGCATCACGACGCCCCGAGCCAGCGGCACGACGGCGTCCGTGGTGGTCTCGCGGCCGGTCGCCCGGTCCAGCACGTAGACCCCGTGCACGCCGGCGTAGTCGATCGACGAGGCGACCAGGCCGATGATGTGCTCCGGCGTGACGATGCCCCAGTACTCCCAGCGCTTGGCCCGGCCCCAGCCCCGCAGGTTGGCCGTGTGCAGGGGACGCCGGGTCCAGCCCACGGCGGCGCGGTTGAGCCGGCCGTCGGGCCGGCACAGCTCCACGGGGGAGGTCAGCTCGGGCTCGTGAGTCATGCGCGCACGATATCGCCTCATGATCCAGGAGAGCGGCCGGGACCTGCGGGGTTCGCCGGGGTCGCGGACGTCGCCCGCCACGTGTACGCGCAATGTACAGCGAGACATTGCCATGCGTAATGGCTGTCCCTAGGGTCGCGTCGTGATCGGCGCCGCCGATTCAGGGGAGGAGACCATGAAACTTCGGCGATTCTCGGCCTGGCTGACGACGTTCGGCCTGGCTCTGGCCCTCGCACCGGTGACCGCCGAACCGGCGGCCGCCGCGTACGCCCCCGTGACGCACCCGGTGTTCAACAACCCGTACAGCTCAGCCTCCACCGCCGTTTACGACGAGGTGGTCCGGCTCGTCGACGGGGCGGACCGGGGTTCGATCGTGCGGGTGGCCATCTTCGAGGCCCGCAGCGCGGTCATCGGGGCGGCCCTGCAGCGGGCGATCGCCCGGGGCGTGGACGTCCGGGTCGTGCACGGCTCCAACACCGGTCCCGAAGGCGGATCCGACGACTGGACCTACGACTTCCTGCCGGCCCGCAACGACAGCAACGCCGACGCCTCCTGGCACGTCGCCTGCGGGAACGCGCCGGGGTCGGCCTGCGTCGGCACCGGGATCATGCACAACAAGTTCATGACCATCACCTCGGTCGGCGGCGTACGGAACGTGGTGCTGATCAGCTCGCAGAACTGGTGGGGCAGCAGCCCTTACTGGGAGAACGCCATGGTCGTCGTCGACAACGCCGGCCTCTACGGCAAGTTCAACGCGTACTTCTCCGACCTTGCGCTCAAGCACAAGAACAACGACTACTACAACTCCGCCGACGGCAAGCCGGTGTCCTACAACGCCGACGGCACCGAGGCGGCCAGCGGCTATGGTGCGTTCCGCAATTATTTCAGCCCGATCGCCGACGGTGACGGCAACTTCGTGCTGGACATGTTGTCGCGTGCCGACTGCTCGGCCCGGGACCTGCCCGACAGCCTCGGCCACAACGGGCGCACCCTCATCCGGGTCGCGATGAACGGCTTCACCCGCTCCGACATCGCGCGACTGCTCGCGTCGCTGGACGCCGAGGGTTGCGTCGTGCAGCTCATCTACCACGTACGCACGGACGGGCTGAACGCCGGCGTCGTCGACGCGCTGCGGTGCTCGGGTGTGCAGCGTTGGTGGAAGCCGACCGGCACCGACCTGCCCCGCAGCGTCCACTCGAAGTGGTTCGCGATCTCCGGCAAGCTCAAGTCCGGGGCGACCGAGGAGATCGTCTACACCGGTTCGACGAACTGGAGCGGGCCGGCGATCTACGACAACGACGAGTCGCTGCTGCGCATCTCGGGCGGCAAGACGTTCCAGGCGTACTTCGACAACTTCTCCGACATCGTGCACACGCCGGAAGCCACGTCGACCACCTCCGACGACTGGCGTACGTCGAGGGAGCCGGGCGGCACCTGCTGACCGCCACCGAGGGCGTCCCGATGCCGGGGACGCCCTCGGGGGGTCACCTCACCGAAGGACGTCTTCTCGTCCGATGAAGTCTTGTCCGATGACGTCCTCTTGTTCGATGACGTCCTCTTGTTCGATGAAGTCGCGGACGAGCTTCACGAACTCCGCCGGCCGCTCGGCCGCCACGAGGTGCCCGCTGGCCACCTCCGCGTACGCCGCTCCGGCGATCCCACCGGCCAACTCGCGGGAGTGCTCCGCCGGGACCAGGGTGTCGTTGGAGCAGCCGATCACCAGGGTGGGCGCCTGGATCAACCGCAGCCGGTCCCGCACATCCAGCCGCAGATCGAGGGTGAGCTGCCGCAACCGGTTCGCGTTCGGCCGGTAGCCGCCGGCCAGCTCCTCGACCGCCGCCCGGTCGAGCGAATTCAGATGCTCCCGGCTGTACGCGAACAGCATCGCGTACCGGGCGAACGCGTCGGGGACCTCGGCGAGGCCGCACCACACGGTCAACACGTTGCGCAGGTATTCGTCACCCTGCCCGGCGAAGCCCGCGGTCAGCACGAGACGGCGTACCAGGTCGGGCCGGGCGGCGCCGAGCGCGGCGACGACCACCGCGCCCAACGAGTGCCCGACCACGTCGGCCGGTCCGGCGCCGACGTCGGTGATGACCGCCGCGACCTGCTCGGCGAGCATTTCGAGCGTGAGTTCGCGGCCGTCGTCCCGTGCGGCGTCGCTGCCCGACAGGTCCGGCAGGACGACGGTGCGGGTGTCGGCGAACGCCCCGGCGACGCCGTCCCAGGAGGCGGAGCCTCGGTTGGTCCCGTGCACCAGCACGAGCGGGCGACCCCGCCCGATCGTCCGGTACGGCACTCGCGCGGAACCGACGGTGATCTCTCTCATTGTGCTGTCCCTTCTCATCGCGGCACGTCAGTGACGGTGCCAGGACCGCGCGGTGATGAGGAGGGGAGCGATTTCCCTAGGAGGGCCGCTCCTAGCCTGCGCGGGTGCCGATGCCGCCGCCGCGGGCCAGGATGGAGGACATGAAGATGGACCAGGCCAAGCTCGCGGACTTCCTCCGCCGATCCCGTGAGCGGCTGCGGCCGCAGGAGGTCGGGCTGGCGGCCGGGCCACGACGGCGTACGCCGGGCCTGCGCCGCGAGGAGCTGGCCCAGCTGTCCGGCGTGTCCGCCGACTACGTCATGCGGCTCGAACAGGCCCGCAGCTCGCAGCCGTCGACCCAGCTTCTGGCGGCGCTGGCCCGAGCGCTGCGGTTGACCGAGGACGAGCGGGATCACCTCTACCTGCTGGCGGGACACCGCCCGCCCGAAGGCGCACGCGCCGGAAATCACGTCCGGCCCGGCCTGCTCTACCTGCTCGACCGGCTGGGCGACACCCCGGCCCAGCTGCTGAGCGACCTCGGCGACCTGCTCGCGCACAACGCCCTCGCCGAGGCCCTCTTCGGCTGCGTATGCGCGATCGACGAACCGGATCGCAACGTCGTGTGGCGCTGGTTCACCGACCCGTTCGTCCGGCAGGCGTACGCCGTCGAAGAGCACGATCGGCTCAGCCGTCTGCACGTGGCCGACCTTCGAGCCGCGGCGACCCGTCGTGGGTACGACCAGCCGTCGAAGGTGCTGATCCGCCGGCTCGAAGCGGCGAGCGAGGAGTTCACCGCGCTCTGGGCGGAGCACGAGGTCGCCGTACGCCGCGACAGCCGGGTGCGTGTGCTGCACCCGGCTGTCGGACCGATCGAGTTCGACTACGAGCTACTCCAGACTCAGTCGGCCGATCAGCGGCTTCGGCTGTTCACACCGCCGCCCGGCTCTCGGAGCGTGGACACGCTCGACCTGCTGCGCGTGGTCGGCCCGGAGACCGCCCATCGCCGCCACCGATGACGGCCGTCAGGCGGTCAGCCCCATGGCCCGCCGCTTGAGCGTGGCGTACTCGGCGTCGTCGATCTTGCCGTCGTCGTGGAGTTTGCTGAGGCGTTCGATCTCGTCCGCGGTGGAGTGGACCGCCGCCTCCGGGGCGCGAGACCCCATCATGCCCATCGATCGCAGCTCGTCCTCGGTCGGCTTCGGCCGGGCGATCAGGTAGACCAGCGCGCCGAGGAAGGGCAGGATCACCACGAACGCGATCCACCCGGCCTTGCCCCAGCCGGACAGGTCCTTGCGCCGGAACACGTCGGCGAAGACCGCGATGAACATCCAGATGAACATGAACCAGAAGAAGAATACGAGCATCGACCACAGAACGTCGCCGAAGTCCATCGTCATCGACCTCTTTCCTACTCGACGACCTGCAACTCGTGGCTGGTCGTGTTCAATCGCCGGCCGCCGGACTCGGTGACGGTGACGATGTCCTCCAGGCGTACGCCGAACCGGCCGGGCAGGTAGATCCCCGGCTCGATGGAGAAGCACATGCCGGGCACGAGACCCTGCCGTTCCCCTTCGACCATGTACGGCGGTTCGTGCGTGGTGACGCCGATCCCATGCCCGGTGCGGTGGATGAAGTACTCGCCGTACCCGGCCGCGACGATCACCTCGCGGGCGGCGCGGTCGACGTCCTGGCAGGCGATGCCGGGACGGACGGCCTCGAACGCGGTGTGCTGCGCCTCCCGCACGACGCGGTGGACCCGGGCCACCTCAGGATCGATGTCGGGTCCGACATGGACGGTACGCGTCGTGTCCGACCCGTAGCCGGCCAGGAGCCCGCCGAAGTCGAGGACGACGGTGTCCCCGGCCTCGATGACTCGATCCCCGGCCTCGTGGTGCGGGTTCGCGCCGTTCGGGCCGGAGCCCACCACGGTGAAGTCCACTTGTTCGTGGCCGTGCTCCCGCAACAGCGCGGCCAGGTCGGCAGCGACCTCAGTCTCGGCCCGCCCCGCGAACCGCGTCTTGATGATCTCGCCGTACGCCTGATCCGCCGCCGCCCCCGCCGCGGCCAGCCGGTCGAGTTCGTGGCCGTCCTTGACCGCCCGCAGCATCGGCAGCGCGTTGGTGACGGCCTCGAAGACGACCAGCGGACGAGCCTTCGACAGCCCCAGCACATGCAGCGCCCAGGCCGAGTCCGACACGCAGAGGCGGCCTGAGCCGGGCAGGAGAGCACCGGCGATCGCGTACGGGTCGGTGGCGTCCGACCAGTCCCGGAGGTCCATCTCGGACGCTGCCGGAGCGGCCTGAACGTCCGGGGCCTCTAGTTTCGGCACGACCAGCTGCGGCCGCCGCCCAGGCCGCAACACGAGCACCGTCAGGCGTTCGGTGATGGCGGTCGGCTGGTAGCCGGTCAGCCACACCAGGTCGGGACCCGGCGTGACCAGCACCCCGTCGAACCCGGCGGCGTGGGCCTCGTCGGCGGCCCGCCGCATCCGGGCGGCGTAGTCGTCGGCGGTGAACTGGGCGGACATCAACCGGTGCTCCCTTCGTCGGTGTCGGTCACCCGGCGAGAATGCGCTGCTTCTGCTGCTCGAACTCGGAATCGGTGAGCACGCCCTGAGCCTTGAGCTCACCGAGCGTCTTGAGCTGCTCCAGCTTGTCCGGAGCGGCGGCCGGCGGCGGCTGCTGGGCCTGCGTCGCGGCCTCCTGCTGGGCGTACTCGTACTGCTGCTGTTGCTCCTGCGCGGCCCACCGGCCGGCCTGCCGGCGCGACACCCGGTTGGAGACGGCCGTGGCCGTCCCGGCGACGACCGCGGTGCGGGCGACTCCTCGAAGCAGTCCCATGATGTCTCTTCCTTTCGACGGAACGGATCGGTCAGGCGGCGGCTTCGGCCGCGGCGAGCAACGCCTGGACCGGGATGCGCCCGGACGCGACCATCTGCGCGCCGCCCCGGCGCCAGGCCATGGCCAGCGGCGCGGCCCAGGTGTTCTCGTAGACGATGATTCCGGCGGCGTTGCCCGGCTCGATGACGTCGGCCGCCTCGCGGAGCTCGTCGTCGCCGAGCAGGCCCGACGACGCGCCTTCGAACACCGCGAACTCGGCGGCGCCCTCGGCGTCGAGGTCCTCGATCTTCAGCGCGCTGATGGTGCCGTCCACGTCCCTGCGCAGGAAGGCCAGGTCGAGTACGCGGATGACGCCCCGCTCGACGAGATCCAACAGCAGCGGAATGCCTTCGCCGGTCATCCGGTTCCCCGGGAACTCGATCACGAGGTAGTCGACCGGTCCCATGGTCTCGACATCCATACTTCTCTACTCCTTCGTGGTTGCGGCGGACGCGAAGCGTTGCAGGAACAAGGCTTCGGCGAGCGCCATGTCGGCTATCTCCTGGGGATGCACGCTTTCGTTCGGCGCGTGCATCAGGGTCTGGGGTTCTTCGACGCCCATGAGGATGATCTCCGCGCCAGGGCACGCGGCGGCGAAGACGTTGCACAGTGGAATGGATCCGCCCTGGCCCAGCATGGTCATCGGCTGCCCGAACGCGTCGGCCATCGCCTCCCGGAGCGCGGCGTACGCCGGGCCGCCGGTCGCGGCGCGGAACGGTGCGCCGGAGGCCTCGGGCGCCACACTGACGCGTACGCCCCACGGCGCGGACGCCGTCAGATGGTCGGTCAGCGCCGTCAGCGCCTTGGCCGGATCCGTCCCCGGCGGGATACGCAGGTTCAGGCGGGCGGCCGCGTGCGGTTGCAGTGCCGCCGCTGATCCGATCACGGGCGGGCAGTCGATGCCGAGGATCGACACGGCCGGCCGCGCCCACAGCATGTCGGAGACCGAGCCGGTGCCGAGCAGGTCGGCTCCGTCGAGCACGCCGGCGTCGGCGCGGAACCGGTCGTCCGGATAAGGCTCGCCGTCCCAGAGCTGGGTGTTGTCCAGCCCGGCGATCGTGGTGTCGCCCTGCTCGTCGCGCAACGTGCTCAGGAGGCGTACGAGGGCGGCGAGCGCGTCCGGAGCCGGTCCGCCGAACATTCCGGAGTGGACCTCGGTACGCAGCGCTTCGACTGTCACCACGACGTTCACCAGCCCGCGCAGGCTCACCGTCGCGGCCGGGCGGCCGACCGCCGCGTTGCCGGTGTCGCAGACGAGGATGGCGTCGGCGGCGAACAGCTCGGCGTTCGGCGGCACGAACTCCTCGAGTCCGCCGGTGCCCTGCTCCTCCGACCCCTCAACGATCAGCTTCAGGTTCACCGGCGACTGATCCCCGAGCGCCCGCAGCGCGGTCAGGTGCATGACGATGTTGCCCTTGCAGTCGGCGGCGCCGCGGCCGTACCACCGCCCGTCGTCGCCTTCGGTCAAGGTGAACGGCGGCGTACGCCACGCCTGCTCGTCCAGCGGCGGCTGCACGTCGTAGTGCGCGTACAGCAGCACCGTCGGCGCGGACGGGTCCCCGCTGGGCCGGGTGCCGTAGACGGCGTCGCTCCCGTCAGCCGTGGTGACCAGCCGGGCGTCGGCGAACCCCTCGGCGCGGAAGGCCTCCAGGACCCAGGCGGCGGCCTTGGCGCACTCCTCCGGCGGGAACTGCCGCGCGTCGGCCACCGATCGCATCGCCACCAGGCCGGCCAGGTCGGCCTTCGCCTGCGGCATCAGCGCCTGGATTCGGTCTCTCAATTGCTCGGTCATCGCTTCACCACGTCGTCGAACTTGAGGCTGTCGGCGTACTGCTGGAAGTCCGGCAGCTTGTCCGGGCAGTAGACCTTCATGATCGCGAGCTGGCCGCGTACCGCCAGACTGTCGCTGATGACCGGGCGCGCACCGGGACCGCCGGCGCCGTTGGTCATCATGGCGTTGAGCGTGGCCTTGCGCAGCGCGCTGGCCGGGTCGGCGCAGACCGCGCCGCCGTCCTCGCCGAGGACCGTGACGATCTGGTCCTTGCTCGGAGCGGTGTATCCCGCGGCCGTGATGTCACTGATCAGCTGGTCCGCCTTGGCGTTCGCCGACGCGGAGGCCTTGGCCGTACGGAACACGCCCAGTGCCACGATCGCGAGGATCAGGAAGATCGCGCCCAGCAGGACGTAGGTGATCCAGCGTTTCGAGCGGTCGCTCATGCCGACGGTGGTCATGACACCGGTACCTCCTCGGCCTCGGCGGTCTTCCACGACGGCTTGCGCAACTTGTAGAACAGGTACGGCACGAGCAGGCCCAGGCCGAGCGCGCCGCCGCCGACGATCAGCAGGTAGACCCCGGAGTTGCCGGACTCGAACTGCGACGGCGGGATGAAGCCCACGAGGAGCGCGGCCAGCGAGGCGGCGAATCCGACGCCGCACAGGCCGACCAGCATCGGCGCCCGGTAGCCGCGCGGGTGGTCCGGCTGGGTGCGGCGCAGGCGGATCGCGGCGAGGAACATCAGCAGGTACATGATCAGGTAGACCTGCGTGGTGATCACGGAGAAGATCCAGTACGCGCTGGAGACGTCCGGGATGAACGCGTAGAGCAGCGCGATGACCGTCGTGATGACGCCCTGGGTCACCAGGATGTTCTGCTGTACGCCGAACTTGTTGAGCCGCTGCAGGAACGGCGGCAGGTAGCCCTCCTGCCGGGAGATCATCAGCAGTCCCTTGCTCGGCCCGGCGAGCCAGGTCAGCATGCCGCCCAGCGACGCGGTGACGAGCATGATGCCGATCACCGGCGTCATCCACTGCGCTCCGAAGTGGGCGAAGACCGCGTCGAAGGCCTGCATGACCCCGGCGGTCAGCGACAGCTGCTCAGCCGGGACGACCCAGCTGATGGCCAGCGCCGGCAGGATGAAGATGGCCAGGACCAGGCCCATCGCCATGAACATGGCGCGCGGGAACTCCCGCCCGGGGTTCTTCAGCGACGAGACGTGGACCGCGTTCATCTCCATGCCCGAGTAGGACAGGAAGTTGTTGACGATCAGCACGAGGCTGGCCAGGCCGGTCCAGGCCGGCAGCAGATGCGCGGCGTCCATCGGGGCGGCCGACTCGTTGCCCTGGCCGAGGAAGATCGCGCACAGGGTCAGCAGGATCGCGCCCGGGATCAGCGTGCCGATGGTGAGCCCGGCGCTCGCGAGCCCGGCGACACCCTTGGTGCCGCGCGAGGAGATCCAGACGCCAGACCAGTAGCAGACCATGATGACGGCGGCGGTCCACAGCCCGTTCGACGCCAGCGCCGGGTTGAACACGTACGCCAGAGTGCTGGCCACATAACCGAGCAGGCTCGGGTAGTAGAAGATCGTCATGGCGAACTGGCACCAGACGGCGAGGAAGCCCAGCGGCTTGGACAGGCCCTGGCTGACCCAGTTGTAGACGCCGCCGGTCCAGCCCGACGCGAGTTCGGCCGAGACCAGGGAGGTCGGCAGCAGGAACACGACCGCCGGAAGCAGGTAGAGGAAGACGCAGGCGAGGCCGTACATCGCCATCGTCGGGGCGGCCCGGAGACTGGCCACCGAACTGGTGGTCATCAGGGCGAGCGCCACCCACGTGATGTATGCCTTCGCCGGCGCCCGCGTCACCGCCGCTGATTTCCCGGCTGCCGGTCTGGCCGGCACATCCATCGCACTCATCTGACAACCCCCGTGACACGTGCGGCAGGACCGTCCGCCGCGAGGAATCGCGTAACGCTGTGATCACTCTCGGCTATCTGCGGCGTGCGGATCATCACCCGGCCCGGGTAGGTTTTGCGCGCGTACGCCGGTCGGCGCCGGCCGGCGGAAGCGGACGGCACGAGCGGAGTGCTCCGTCTGCTCCAACCGGCGCAACAGCCGGCACAGGGCATCCGCGTCGGCGGCGGTCACCCGCAGGACCGTGACCAGACGGAAACCGGCGATCGGCGTACCGGAGACCGCCTCGCGCAGCAGCGGCCCGACTCGGCCGGACACGGTGACCTCCACGGCGGTCATGCGCCCGTGTCGTCGGTCGTGCGTACCTCGACCAGATCCAGTCCGAGCGCCTGAAGCTGATCGAGCAGGCCGTACAGGGCGGACTGATCCAGGTCGGGACCGTAGAGCACGGTCCGGATCTCGGGCGGCCCGACGGTCAGCCCGGGCAGCTCGGCCAACAGGCGATCGTCGACGGAGCCGCTCACGTGAATCTCGTAGCAACGGTTCGGCACGGCGCACCTCCCTCGGCCTCAGCCTGAGGTCGGCGCCGGGTGCCGCGCCTCACCCGCCAGGGGTACTTCCCGCCGGGCTCGTCGGTCCGCCGGACTCCTCGGTCGCTTGGCGCTGGATCAGGGATC
>JABFYB010000026.1 GCA_013361475.1 Hamadaea sp. | reverse complement strand
CGACTGGGTCGGCTACGACAAATGGGGCTACAACGGCGTGATCAGCCTCGCCACCGACCCCGTGGACACCAACCGCCTGTACGCCGCCGTCGGCATGTACACCAACAGCTGGGACCCGAACAACGGCGCGATCCTGCGTTCGACCGACAAGGGCGACAACTGGCAGATCACGCCCCTGCCCTTCAAGCTCGGCGGCAACATGCCCGGCCGCGGCATGGGCGAGGCGCTGTCCGTCGACCCGAACAAGAACAGCGTCCTGTACTTCGGCGCCCCCAACGACAACGGCCTGTGGCGCAGCACCGACTACGGCGCGACCTGGGCCAAGGTGACGAGCTTCCCGAACGCCGGGAACTACGCCCAGGACCCGAACGACGCCAACGGCTACCTCAGCCACAAACCGGGCGTGCTCTGGGTGACCTACGACCCGCGCTCGTCGGCCAAGGGCAGCGCCACCAAGACGATCTACGTGGGCGTCGCCGACAAGCAGAACAGCGTCTACCGCACCACCGACGCGGGCGCGACCTGGGAACGCGTGGCCGGACAGCCGACCGGCTACCTGCCGCACAAGGGCGTGCTCGACACCGTGAACGGCTACCTGTACCTCGCGACCAGCGACACAGGCGGGCCGTACGACGGCGCCAAGGGCGAGGTGTGGCGCTACGCCACCGCGACCGGAACCTGGACCCAGATCAGCCCGATCCCCTCGTCGAGCAGCGACGACTACTTCGGCTACAGCGGCCTGACCATCGACCGGCAACACCCCGGCACGATCATGGTCGCCACCCAGATCTCCTGGTGGCCGGACGTGATCTTCTTCCGGTCCACCGACTCCGGCGCCACGTGGACCCGGGTCTGGGACTGGACGTCGTACCCGAACCGCAGCTTCCGCTACAAGATGGACATCAGCGCGAACCCGTGGCTGACCTTCGGCACGAACCCGCAGCCGCCCGAGGTCACGCCCAAGCTCGGCTGGATGACCGAATCGCTGGAGATCGACCCGTTCGACTCCAACAGGATGATGTACGGCACCGGCGCCACCATCTACGGCACCGAGGACCTCACCAAGTGGGACTCCGGCTCCCAGTTCACCATCAAGCCGATGGCCAAGGGGCTGGAGGAGACCGCCGTACTCGACCTGATCAGTCCGCCGAGCGGCGCGCCGCTGGTCAGCGGCCTGGGTGACATCGCCGGATTCCGGCACACGAACCTGGACGCGGTGCCGTCCATGATGTTCACCGCGCCGACGTTCACCTCCACCACCAGCCTCGACTACGCCGAGAAGTCCCCCTCGATCATGGTCAGGGCGGGCAACTTCACCGACGCCGACCGTCCGAACGACAGCCACGTCGCCTTCTCCACCGACGGCGGCGCGAACTGGTTCCAGGGCAGCGAGCCCGGCGGCGTCAACGAGGGCGGCACGGTCGCCGCCGCCGCCGACGGCTCCCGCTTCGTGTGGGCGCCCAAGGGCGTCGCCCCGGTCTACTCGGTCGGCTACGGCAACTCCTGGCAGTCCGCCTCCGGCCTGCCGACCGACGCCGTCGTCGAGTCCGACCGCGTCAACGCCTCCAAGTTCTACGGCCTCTCCGGCGGCCGGTTCTACCTCAGCACGAACGGCGGCGCGACCTTCACCGCCACCGCCGCCACGGGCCTGCCGACCAGCGGCAAGTTCAAGGCCGTGCCCGGCGTCGAGGGTGACGTCTGGCTGGCCGGCGAGGGCGGCCTGTGGCACTCCACCAACAGCGGCACGTCCTTCGCCAAGGTGTCCGGCGTCACCGGCTCGGTGAACGTCGGCTTCGGCAAGGCCGCGCCCGGCGGGACGTACATGGCGGTCTACACGGTCGCCACGATCAGCGGCGTCACCGGGCTGTACCGGTCGGACGACGCGGGGGCGAGCTGGGCCCGTATCAATGACGACAAGCACCAGTGGGGCAACATGGGCGAGGCCCTGACGGGCGACCCGCGCGTCTACGGCCGCGTCTACCTGGGCACGAACGGCCGCGGCATCCTGTACGGCGACCGCACCGGCCCCGTCGTCACCCCGACCGTCACCCCGACCGTGACCCCCACGGTGACTCCGACCGTCACCCCCACGGTGACCCCGACCGTCACTCCCACCAGTGGTACTGGTTGCACCGCCACCTACACTCCCGGCAACGGGTGGCCGGGCGGGTTCCAGGCGGAGGTGACCGTCAAGAACACCGGCACCGCCGCCACCAAGGGCTGGAAGGTCACCTGGACGTACGGCGGCGACCAGAAGATCACCCAACTCTGGAACGGCACCCTCTCCCAGACGGGAACCAACGTGAGCGTGACGAACGCCGGCTACAACGGCGCCCTCCAGCCGAACGCGACCGCGTCCTTCGGCTTCACCGGCACGTACACCGGCGCCAACGCCACACCCACCCTCACCTGCACCCCGTCCTGACCGGACTTGGGAGGCGCTGAGTCGCACGCGCTCACGCAGCGCCTCCCAAGGCCCACCTCGTGTGGGCCTGCGCAATGGGGGCGCTGCGCGCACTTGGGAGCTGCGAGCAGCGCCCCCCACAACGCGGTCCTCCCGGGCCGGACGATCGCGCTCCCGGATCCGGGACACCCTGCGCGGGATGACGCATGCGTCAGTCCTGGAGGGATTTCCAGGACTTAACGGTCGCCGCGGCGATGGCCTCGATGTGGTGGCCGTACGCCGGGTGGCCGTCGGAGACGAAGCTGTCGTCCTTGAACGGGAGGTCGCGGAACGCGGCGTCGAAGCGCGTGGGAACACCGGCCGACGGCAGGGGCGCGTACGGCGTGAGCGGTGCCATGTCGTAACCCGACCGGACCCCGTGCCTGTTGCGGGCGACCTGGTGGGCGGCCACCCGCAGCAGCGCGTCGAGGCCCTTGTCCAGGTAGAGCTGGAGCAGGCGGAACTGGACGTCCAGATACTTCGCGTCGGCTCTCGCGGGATGTTGCAGCAGGTACGCGCACACCACGGGCGCGTGCCACCGGTACATCTCAGGGTCGGCCTGCTCCTCGGACAGGATCGCGTGGTAGTAGTCCACACACAGGCCGACCGGACCGGCGGTCGCGCCGCAGTCGCACCGGTCTCCGGCAGGGCTGTCCGTCATGGCCCGCCAACATAGACGCCCGGCGACGCCGTTGTCGAAGGGATTTCACCCCGGGTGGGTCACGGCTTCCAGGAGGGGTCGCGGCCGATGAGGCCGAGGAGGCGGTCGAAGGCGGGGGCGTCGGCCGGCACCGGGACCTCCGGGCCGAAGGCACCGCGCTGACGTCCCATTTCCGCCATCTGGTCCGTGAAGTCCAGAGCGCGCGCGACCGCGTCGGCGTCCGGTTCGTACGGCTGGTCGGTGGCCCTGGCCAGGTCCCAGCCGTGGACGACCATGTCCACCAGCCACATGTGGGCCAGCGAGGTCATCGGCAGGCCGCCCATGGCGGCGCTCGTCCCCTCCCACGCCTCCGGACGCGACCAGGCGGCCAGCATGCGTTCGGCGCGGTCGGGGAAGTCGCCCGCGTAGGGGCCCTGTTCGCTGCGCGGCCCGCCGCGGCCGACCGACTCGAACATCTCGGCCACCCACTCCAGGTGGTTGAGCAGCCCCTTGACGTCGAACTCGGAGCACGGCGTCGCCAGCCCGAGCTG
>JABFYB010000563.1 GCA_013361475.1 Hamadaea sp. | reverse complement strand
CGCCGTCCTGTCCGCGAGCCAGCTATTAGAGCTCCGCGGCTTTGAGGGCGTCCGCGGTGACCTCGGTCATCTCGTCCGGTCCCAGCGACTTCACCTTGTCGCGGTCCAGCCAGTAGGCGCCTGAAGTCGATCCGCCTTTGTCGTGGACGGTGGGCGTGGTGGCTTTTTCGACCATTACTCGGTAGAAGGCTCTTACGCCGTGCCAGTCGATGGGGAAGCCTTCGGGGCCGAGGGAGGCCGGGTCGCGGTGGCTGGCGACGCCCAGGAGGCCGTCGAGCCGCCCGTCTTGCCCCGTCTCCTCCAGGAGTTCCCGGATCAACGCGTGCGCGGGCTGCTCGCCGAAGTCGGTTCCGCCGCCGGGCAGGTGCCAGCGCCCCTCGCCGGGGTAGCCGGGCGAGACCCGGGTCAGCAGCACCCGGTCGCGCTGGTCGGTGGCGACGGCGTACGCCGCGAAGCGCTGCGTCCGGTGCAGTCCGTCGTGGCCCTCCTCGATGTGGAAGCTCGGGAAGTCGGGGACCTCGTCCGGCCGCAGATCGACCTCGCCGGCCGGCAAGCCGAGGGCGTTGGCCGTGAACGGGCGCAGCAGCAGGCGGCCCGCCTCCGCCAGGGAGACCCAGCGCACCAGATCGGTGGACTGGTCGCGGCGCTCGCGCAGGGCGCCGCCGCGAACTCGACCCGAATAGATGAGCCGATCCGTGTGCAGCGTGACGCCGCGATGGGGCAGTGCCCGGAGGTCGGCGAGGACGTCACGGAGGCCGGTCAGGGAGATCGAGAGACCCGTCTCGGCCGCCGTCTCCCGGATCGCCGTGTCGTTGGGGTGCTCACCGTGGTCGACGGCGCCACCGGGGAGGGACCAGACGCCGGGCGTACCCGACCGGTCGGAGTTGCGGACCAGGAGGATCTCCTGCCGTCCGGGCTGCGCCGCGTCCTCGCGGCTCACCACGGCGTACGCGGCGATCCGGCGTACCGGGGCAAGCCGGTCGCCGGCCCCGTCAAGGGAGAGCTCGACGTCGGTAGTCACAGAGAATCATTCTCCCGCCAGGCGAAGATCCTGACAAGATGTCCGATTCCACATGCTGAGCAGATTCGCAGCGTCCGATGCTTGGAAGCGTTTACCCCAGGGCCACCTACGGCGGTCCCAGTGCGTCGCCGGGTGCCGCTACGGTGAAGCCGTGGAGAAGCGTCGGAGAATCGGGGCATACGGGGTCGTACGCGACGAGCAGGGGCGAGTCCTGCTCGTCTCCGGGTCGGCCGGACCCACCCCACGTTGGCACCTTCCCGGGGGCGGCCTCGATCACGCCGAGGACCCGCGCGCGGCGGTGATCCGGGAGTTCCAGGAGGAGACCGGATTCGACGTCGAGGTCGTCGGCGTACGCGACGTGTCGGCCGATCTGATCGAGTTTCCGCAGCTCGGCGTACTCCAGCATCATGATCGGCTGGTCTTCGACGTGAAGATCGTCGGCGGGACGCTCACCCCGGAGGACGGGGAGCTGGCCGACTGGATCGTCCCCGAGGACGTGGAGCTGGTTCCGTTCGCCGCCCGGGTCCTGCTCGGGCGCGATCTGGGGATCGAGGTCAACCAGCGGAGCCGCCCGTTCGTCGATCCGGAGGAGCCGGCCAACCGAGTCCGCCGGTTCGCGGCGTACGGGTTGATCACCGACGGGGACGGGCGGGTGCTGCTGAGTCAGATCGCCCGCGGCTACCCCGGCGAAGGGCGCTGGCACCTGCCCGGCGGCGGCACCGACTTCGGCGAGCAGCCGACGCAGGCCCTGGTCCGGGAGGTCTTCGAGGAGACGGGGCAGCAGGCGCAGGTCGGCGACCTGCTCGATGTCTCGTTCTTCCACAATCCGGCCGCGATGGGGCCGGAGGGCGTGCCGATGGACTGGTTCTCCGTCCGGTCGGTGTTCCGCGGTTCGGTGAGTTCGCCCACATCAGCGACGGTCACCGAGGACGCCGGCGGGTCGACCGCGCAGTCGGGCTGGTTCGCTCCGGCCGAGGTCGCGACGCTGACGATCACCGATCTCACCCGGCGGGCGATGCGCCGGTTGTGACGTCGGCAGCAGAGGCAGGTGGACGGCTTCGGGTAGAGTTGATGTCCGAAAGATACAAGCTGGTCACCTTCTGTAGTTGATCTACCAGCAGTTATGCCCCCTTGGATGCGAGATATCCTCGACGATTCGGCCGAACCTGCGGCTTGAGCGCTCGATGGGTATCGCCAAGCCGCGTCCGGATGTGCGATCGTGTACCGCACAGCCGAGCGGCCGTCGAGGCGGCGGAGAGGAACCGTTCGGCGATGGAGGGACACGTGCCGAGAGCCATCTGGCGTCGGCGCCGTACGACGGACAGCCCACGCCCGCAAGGGCGGCAATGGGCCGGCCGCCTGCGTCAGGGCGGCAGTTTCGCCCGGCAGATGCTGCTGGTCCGGGTGGGTCGTCAACGCGGTGCGACACCGGTCATCGACGCCCCTGTGCCGAGCGCCATGCGGCTGCCGGACCTCGACCCGAGGAGCCTGGCTCAGATCGAGGCGCTTGCCCCGGTCAGCCCCGCGCCGGTCGCGACCGTCGAGGCGCCCCCAGCCACCCCGCCCGCGCCCATCCCACTGCTGCCCGGCGACCGCACCGTCGCCCGCCGGGTGAAGTTCGCCGTGGTTCAGGGCTGCACGCTCGCCAGCCTGCTGCTGGGCATGACGGCGATCATGCTGGCGGTGGCCGGAGCGGACCCCCGACTCGGCGCGGCCTGCCTGCTCGCCTGCATCACGTTCGACGGCCTCGACGGCGCGCTGGCGCGCAAGTTCGGCGTCGCGAGCCCGTTCGGCGTGCAGATGGACTCACTCGGCGACATGACGAGCTTCGGCATCGCCGCGCCGGTGGTCGTCTACGCCGCCCTGCGCGGTGAGGTGCCGACCGGCGTACTGATCGGCACGTGCGCGCTGGTCGCCGCGTGCGCCGCGGTCCGGCTCGCCCGGTTCAACGTCTCGCCGAAGGACGGCCGCTTCTTCTGCGGTGTGCCGACGACGATGGCGGCGGCCGTGCTCGCCCTCAGCGTCCTGCTCGGCCTGGGCCTGCCTGGTTCGGTGATGGTCGCCGGAGTCGCGCTCATCGCGATCGCGATGGTCTCCAGCTTCCCCTACGCCAAACTCGTCAAGGTCTTCCGGCTGCCGCCGTGGCTGCTCCTGCTGCCCATCTTCGGCGCGCTGCTCAATCCGCGGCTCACCTTCGGCCTGGTCGTGCTGGCCTACCTGCTGAGCGGGCCGCTGCTCTGGGCGTATCAGCGGAAGCACGCGCGAGCCTAGACGAGCGTCAGCAAACGGCGCGCCTGGAGCCCCAGGCGCGCCGTTTGCCGTTGTCTTAGAGCCAGCGGGCGATGACCGTCTCGGCGCCGACCACCCGGTCACCCGGGACCACCACGGCCTCCGCCGCCGACGCGGGCAGATAGACGTCGGTACGCGAGCCGAACCGGATGAGGCCGAACCGCTCGCCCTTGGCCAGCAGCGCGCCGACCGGAGCCCGCTGCACGATGCGCCGGGCGATCAGCCCCGTACGCTGCGCGATCACGACCTTGCCGTGGCCGAGCGCGTCCTCGAGCACGGTGTAGGCCGCGACGTTGTGCTCGGCCTCGGGCTTCATCGCGGCCGCGTA
>JABFYB010000044.1 GCA_013361475.1 Hamadaea sp. | reverse complement strand
GATCCGTCCGCGAAGTTCGAGCCCGATGAGCTGAACCAGGTGGTACGCGAGTCTGCGTCGATCGAGCTGGCCCGGTGCGAGCGGCACGAGCGCCGGTCGTGGTTCAGCAAGTTCCTGGTCGCGGCGTCATACGTGGTGATGATCTGCGGCCTGATCGTCTCCGGCATCGCACTTCTGATGGTTCTCCGGGTGCGGCCCGAGGAATTCGAGGCAGGCTTGCAGATCTTCTGCGCCGCTGGGTTCCTCATGGGTTGCCTGACGGTTCTGTACTGGTGGATCGACTGGCTGACCACGCCGTACCGGCAATGGAGCAGGACAATCCTCGGGATCGCCGCCATGGAAGGGGCGTGCGCGGCCGGCTCGCTGGCTGCCCTGTACGCACGGCTCCCGGAGCTATCCGACCGCTGGCTGCTGGTGATTCCCCTCTGGCTACTTTTGCTGCTCGCCATAGCGTCTGTTCCCCTGGTCTTTCGCTTCACTTACTACGAGAAGCCACCAGCGGTGGACCTCGAGTCCTTGACGCCGAAGCAGGTCGAACACCTCATTGCGTATCGACGTAAAGCCCTGAAGGTCCTCAGGGCCCGGAGCATCGTCAGCTACCCCCTGTTCGACGAGCTTGACCAAAGCCCCTTGACCTAACTTGAGGAGTGCGCTCCCAGCGCAACTCCTTCTCGGCCGCAGCCCAATCGCTCCGGGTAGGACTATGAACCTGACTACGTCATCGGACCTCTCCAGCCGGGGCTCAGTCGGCAGCGGACACGTAGATTTGGGCGAGTTTCCCGTCCTCCCACTGCATGCCGAGTCGGTGGTCGGCGAGATCATAGGTGACGAACACCGCGCCCGTGGCTCGGTTCACCCAGCTGTTGTGCGGAAGGGCGCCGTGTGCCCGGAGGTAAGCGTCGACCGTTGGGCGAACCCCGGTGAGGTCGAGCCCGGAGATCAGGCGGCCGGCGTCCTGGCAGATCGCGAGGTCGACGGTGACCCGCTCCACCAGCCCGTCGAGCAACGCGACGTTGACGCCGTCGGGACGGAGGATCACCGGTTCGAATTCGCTCCGCCGGACGGACAGACCGGGGAAGAGGCCGCGCAGCTGCGCGTACGCCGCAGCTTCCTCGGACGCGCCCAGCGCGGCGTAGATCGTCGCGATGATGCCGGACAGCGACGTCCCGGGGACCGCGGGCAGGTCGTCGGCTGGGAGTTCGGCCGGGAGATCCGCGGCCTTCCAGGGTTTTGGCCGAGGGTCCGGGCCGCCGAAGCCGGCCACCCGGTCCCAGACCCAGTCGGCCACCGACGCGGCGACGGGCTCGTCCGGCTGTCCCGGGCGGCGCTTGACCAGTGCCCCGAACGCGACGGCGACCAGGTACGACCCCGCGTCGTCGGTCATCACCTGTTCCCACATCTCGTTCGCGGGCCAGTCCGGGTGCGCCGCCTGGTCGGCTTCGATCTCGGCGTCCATGGCGAGGATCTCGGCCGCCGACATCAGGCGGAACGGCTCGGCCAGCCCCCAGACGGCGCCTGACCCGGGCTGCTGGCCGTCGTGCCAGGACACCAGGTGCTTCGCGACCATCGAGCCGACCTCGCTACCGGCCAGATCGGCGGGCGATGCCCCCGGCCACAGGGTGTCGCGTACGCCCGCGGGCAGCACGGCATCCAGCGCCGCCAGCGCGGAAGGCAGGTCGATGCCGAGCTTCTGGTCACGGAGTTGCTGCCACGCCATCTCGATCGCACCGGTGCCCTGGATGTCCGCCAGGCTGATGTTCTCGCCGCGCGCTTTCTCGACGATCCCCTGCATCGTCCGAGCGGTCCGCACCAGGCTCTGGAGCAGATCGTCGGTCGGGTCCCCGCGCAGCAGTCGCAGCCCGAGTTCCTCGGCGTCGTCGTACCGGTATTGCGCCAGGTAGGCCCAGCCGAGCAGCATGGCGGTCCCGGGGTCCGCCGCGTCGGCCCGGATGGCCGCCTCGGCGGCGGGAGCGAACCGTCCGGGTGGCGCGAGGCTCTCCAGCAGATACCTCGCGCGTCTCCTGAGCGCTTTGGGGAGGTCGTCCGGCGCCGTTCGGGCGCACAGCGCCACCGCCTCGTCGAGCTGGTGCCACCCTTTCTCGTGTTCCCCGGCGCGTGCCTGAGCAGCGCCCAGCTCCATCCAGTCGTCCCAGTCCTCGTGTTCCTCGCCCAGCACAATGCGCGCCCACCGCAGTGCCTCGGCGTGCTCGCGCTCGCCGGACGCCACCCGCCGAAGGCCACGGGCCGCGTTGATGAACTGGCCGTCGCGGCGGCCTGCCACCTGGAGGAACAGACGCCGCGCCTCGTCGACGTCGCCGCAGAACTCACGGTGGCTGGCGAGCAACAGCAACGGCGTGCTTCGCTCCGGCTGGGCGGCGAGTACCCGCAGCGCCAGCTCGGCGATCCTGGGATGCGTCGGCTGCGCTCCGAAGAGCTCCCAGGCCAGGTCCAGGTCCCGCTCGACGGCTTCCCCGTCGTCGGCGGCCATGCGGCCGGAGTCACTCATCGCATTCCTCGCTTGACCCGGTACGCCCGGAGCTGGTCGAAGGTGCCGTCGTCGACGCCGTACTCCAGCACCGGCGCCACCTGGTCGAACCAGGACGTCGTGGACGGGGTGATGTCGCCGGCAGCGGCCAGCACCGCGTCGGTGGTGACCTGCACCAGCGCGCCGCTGTCCATCGACTCGACCATCGCCCGCTGCAGCACCCTGGTCGTCAGGTGCCTGAGGTCGGCGCCGGAGAACCCCTCGGTCGCCGCCGCGACTGCCACGACATCGACACCGTCGGCGGGCTTGCCCGCCAGCGCGTCCTGGATGATCGCCGCCCTGGCGACCGCGTCCGGTGGCAGCACCAGCACCGTCCTGTCGATCCGGCCCGGTCGCCGCAGTGCGGAGTCGATGTCCCACGGCCGGTTCGTCGCGGCCAGGAAGTAGACCCCGTCGTTCGAGCCGGCCACGCCGTCGAGCTCCTCCAGCAGTTGCGTGACGAGCATCCGCATCGTCTGCGAGCCACCGGACGTACGCCGCCCGCCGAGCGCGTCGAACTCGTCGAAGAAGATCACGCACGGTGCCGCGGCGCGGGCATGACGGAAAACGCTCTGGATGGCCTTCTCGCTCTCGCCGATCCACTTGCTGAGCAGGTCAGCGAGGGTCACGTGGATGAAGGACGCGCCGAGGTCGCCGGAGATCGCCCTGGCGATGAACGTCTTGCCGCAACCGGGTGGGCCGTACATCAGCAGCGACCCACCCGGCTTCTGCCCGAACGCCGCCGCCAGCTCAGGATTGCGCAGCGGCGCCAGGAACGTGGTGTCCAGGTGCTGCTTGACCTCGGCAAGACCCGCGACGTCGGCCAGCGTCACCGCCGGGCGCTCGGCGTACCACACCGACGCCGATGCGGCGGCGCGGACGTCGTGACGGTCCTCGTCGGCCGGGACCGGAATCGGCTTCGGGTGTGCGGGCGGCGCGGTCCGTGGCGCGGCGGTCTCGGCGGGCGGCAGGAGGTTGACGGTCCGCATCCGCGCCGCCATCAGCCGGGCACGCAGCAGACGGGTACGCGCCGGATCACCGCCGTGGGCCTCGAATGCCGCTAGTTCGGTGGCGGCGCGGCCCGGGTCCTGCTCCAGTAACAGCGTGACGAAGTCCTCACGCA
>JABFYB010000491.1 GCA_013361475.1 Hamadaea sp. | reverse complement strand
AGCTCCGTCGCGTCGATCTCGAAGAGCCGCGGAGTCAGGTCCAGCCCGGTGTCCTCGGCGGTACGCCGCAGGGTCGTTTCGCCGAGGAACTGCTGCCCGCCCGCGTCACGCCACGCGGCGACGCGCTGCGAATCCCAGCCTGACATCTCCTGATAGTCGCCGATGACCGCCACGTCGAACAGTCGGTACCCGATGCGCTTGCCTCCCGTGTACTGCTTCGACGCAGCGGTGACCTTGCCGCCGTAGACCTCCAGGTAGTAGACCACGATGTGGTCGTCCTCGACGGCGGGCAGATTGTCGGCGATCGGGCGCAGCGCGTCGACGATGCCGAGTGCCGGGTTGCCGATCAGATCGCCCTGCGCGTAGAGCAGTTCCTCGCGGCTGCCGAGCAGATAGGTGCCGTCCGGCAGCAGGATGATCCGCGAGTTGGTGCCGTCGACCTTCTCCGTGCCGACGACCACGCTGGCGAAGCGGACTGCCTCGTCGAGCAGTCTGCCGTTGCGCGGGTCGAGGCTGTGGTAGGTCGGGATCGACGGGTACTTGGTCATCGAGTTGATGGCCGGGAGGTTCGAGGTTCGGACGGCGAACGTGGTCACGGCGGCTCCTTCCGACGCGGGCGTCGATCATCGTGCGGGCTGGACGACTGAGCCGCAATCGAGTTAACCGACGTCCGACTGGACGTGAGCCCGTCAGGCCGCGCGTTGAGCCACTCCGTCGAGAATGAGGTCGAGGCCGAGCAGGAAGTCGGCGTCGGCCACATCCGCGTCCGGCGCGTTGGGCGTTTCGAACACGGCGGACGAGAAGAGCTGCGCGGCCTGCGGGAAGCGCTCGGCGTCCACGAGCCGGGCGAGGGCCTGCCCGTACGCACGCTCGGCGGCGGCTTGCGCCTGTCCTTCGGCTCGTCCGGCGGCCAGCTCACTGCTCTGCCGCACGAACTGGGCGACGTAGCCGCTGATCAGGGACATCACTCCGACCTTGTGTGCCCAGTCCAGGCGGGTACGCGCCAGGATCGCCAGGGCGCTTTCCATCCAGGCGATCTGATGCGGGCCGGCGGGCGGGCCGGAGACGGGTATCTGGGTGGCCCACGGGTGCCGCTGAAGCACCGCGCGCTGAGCCTGCGCCCATTCGCGGAGGGCGGTACGCCACGCGCTGGCGGTGATCGGCGGTGGATCGCCCAGCGCGAAGTCGACCATCAATGTCAGCAGTTCGTCCTTCGAGCCGACGTACCGGTAGAGCGACATGCCGGTGACGCCGAGGCTCTTCCCGACGTTGGGCAGGGTCACGGCGACGAGGCCTTCGCCGTCTGCGATTCTCACCGCCTCGGCGACGACCGCGTCGACGTCGAGCGTCGGTCGACGGCCGAGGCGGGACGGCTCCGCCAGCCGCCACAGCCGCCGCAGCGCTGCGGGAACGTCTTCGCTGATCATACGAAGCACATCATGTCAGACAGCATTCGTTTGTGTGTGATAGTTTCTTGGAGAAATTAATCATCCCTGGGGAGGGCGCACACGTGAGCATCCACGCCACCTTCGAAAAGACGACCGCGACGCCGGTTCGCGGTCCCGCGCCGGCCACCGAACGGGCGCTGGCACCCGACCTAGCCCGGGGCGCGATGTTGTTGATCATCGCGGTCGCGAATGTGGCGGGGGTCGTCTTCGCCGGGGAGCCCGGGGTCGATCCATCGCCGGAGGGCGTCGACCGGATCCTGACCTTCGCACTCTTCGACCTGGCGCACGCGCGGGGTTATCCGGTCTTCGCGGTGATGTTCGGCTACGGCGTCGTCCAGCTCGCCCGCCGTCAGGAGCGCTCCGGCGCGACACCGGCCCGGGTCCGGTCGATCCTCCTGCGCCGCAACGCTTGGCTGCTCGTCTTCGGATTCGTGCACGCCGCGCTGCTGTACTACGGCGACTTCCTCGGCGCGTACGGGATCGTCGGGATGGTCATGACACTCGTCCTGCTTCGCCGGGGAGACAAGTTCCATCGGATCATCCTGGGCCTGTGGGCGCTCTACGCCCTGGAGGTCGTCGTCCTCGGCGTGATCGTCGCGCTGAAGATGTCGGCCGGCTCGACGGGCTCCGCTCCGCTACCGGTGGGACACGTCGACTCGCTGACCGCCACCACCTACCTCCAGTCCATGCTGGACCGCCTCGCGGAATGGCCCGCGCACACCGCGACCGTCCTGCCCTTCATCCTCATCACCTGGATGGGGATGTGGGCCGCACGCCGCCGGATGCTCGAAGAACCGGCGCGCCACCGCACGTCGCTGCGCTGGATCGCGATCGTGGGGCTGGGCATCGCGATCCTCGGCGGCCTGCCCGCCGCGCTGTCCGCGGCCGGATGGCTGCACACCGGCGAATCGACCGCTGAACTGATGATGATGCTGCACGGTGGCAGTGGCATGTTCGCCGGATTCGGCTACGTCGCGGCGTTCGGTCTGATCGCCGCGCGCGTCACCCGCCCGGGTGCGGTGGTCAACAGCCTGGCCGCGCTGGGCCGGCGCTCGCTGTCCGGCTATCTGTTCCAGTCGGTCGCCTGGCTCGTCCTGCTCCTGCCGTTCGGCTTGGCCCTCGGTACGCGGTTCGCCACACCGACGATCGCCGGATTGGTCATCGCCACCGGAGTCTGGCTGACCACGGTCGTACTCGCCCGCTGGCTCGACCGGAGAGGGAAGGCCGGCCCAGCGGAATTCGTCCTACGGCGCCTTGCGTACGGGCGACGGTGACGCCAGGCCTCTGGTAACGCGTAATGGGCAAGGTCGCGGCCCGGGCAGCGATCGCCACCCGGGCCGCGCTCGCCGTCTCGCTGGGAAACCGGCTCACTCCCCGGAACGGGTGCTTTCCCGCGCCACGAGTGTGAACGGCGTGACCACGTCCTGCGGCTGCCCGGAACCGTCCTGGAGGGCCGCCCGGACCAGGCCGACGGCGGCTTCGGCGATGGCGGCCTTGTCCGGTGCGATCGTCGTCAGCCGGGGTGCGCTGTAGTTGCCCTCGTCGACCCCGTCGAAGCCGACGACCGCCACATCCTCCGGTACGCGTAACCCTCGATCCCGCACCGCGCTGAGCGCACCGATGGCGAGCATGTCGTTGAAGCAGAACACCGCGTCCGGCGGGTCGGCCAGATCGAGCAGGTGTCGCATGGCGACGGTGCCTTCAGCCCGACTGTAGGCGGCGGCCGGGACGATGAGGGCCGGGTCGGGAGTGATGCCGGCCGACCGCAGCGCCGACTCGTAGCCCCGCAGCCGCAGAGCTGCCGTGCCGTGCGGGCCGGGCTGGTCGCCGAGGGCGGCGATCCGGCGATGTCCGAGGTCGAGCAGGTGACGTGTGGCGGCACGGGCAGCGGCGACGTTGTCGATGGCCACGTGATGGACCGGCGCGCTCAGCGCTCGTTCGCCGAGCAGGACCAGGGGAGTGCCGGGTGCGGCTTCGGCGAGGTCGGTGGGCCGCAGCCCGATCGGGCTGAGGATGATGGCGTCGACCAGTGATCGGTGCGCCGCGTTGATGACCGTCAGCTCCCGGCCGCGCTCGCCGCCGGTCTGTTCGATCAGGACGGTCCAGTCGTGTTCGGCGGCGGCGTTCATGACCAGGCCGCACAGCTCGGCGAAGTAGGGGTTGGCCAGCTCCGGCACCGCGAGGGTCAGGAATCCGGTGCGGCCCTTG
>JABFYB010000523.1 GCA_013361475.1 Hamadaea sp. | reverse complement strand
GCTGCAGAACGCGGCGTCGATCGCGGCCCTCTTCCTCACCACCGAGGCCGTCGTGGCCGACAAGCCGGAGAAGGCCGCTGCGCCGGCTGCTCCGGGCGGCGGTGACATGGACTTCTGATAGTCCTCTACGAACGGCCGGGACCTTCGGGTCTCGGCCGTTCGGCCTATTCGGAGGTCGTTCTCCGTGTCGCGTGACGATCTTGTCGCGCGCCGAACGACTAACTGCGGCGTTCTCCTTAGCCAAGCTAACGTGCGGGGATTCGTGCCACATCGGCACTGCTCAGCTCATGACTCGATCCGCGCCTGACGGTCCTCCGCCGGTGACGGATCGACGTCCAGCCGCCAAGGAGAACCCATGGTTCGGCCAACCAAGATCGCTTTCAGCGCGGTGACCGCGTTGGCGACGATCGCCTTCCTCACCGCCGGCTCGGCGGAGGCGGGTGTGACGCCTGCCCGCGTCGTCACCAACGTGACCGACGGTGGGACGGCGTACGCCGACGTCGTGACCGGCGAAGCGCTCGTCCAGCTCGTCGGTGACCCCCTCACCACCGCCGCCAAGACCAAACCGGTCAAGGGCAAGAAGATCGACTTCAGCAACGCCACCGTCAAGTCCGAGCGCGCCCGCCTTTCGGCGCTGCGCAACGACTTCAAGTCCTGGCTGCGGGCCAACGCGCCCAAGGCCAAGGTGACCAGCGAGTACGACATCTCGCTGAACGCCGTGGCGGTGCAGCTCAACGGCGAGTCGCTGGCGAAGATCGCGACCGCGCCGCTCGTGCGGTCGGCGCAACCGCAGTACATGTACCACCAGACCGCGGCCGACCCCGACCTCGCCGTGATCAACGCGGTGCAGGCCTGGCAGCAGGTCGGCGGATCGGCCCACGCCGGTGAAGGTGTGAAGGTCGCCGTCGTGGACAGCGGCATCGACGTGAAGCACCCGTGCTTCAGCGACGCCGGCTACCCGGCCCAGACCCAGCTCGGCGACAAGCGGTACACCAACAACAAGGTGATCGTCGCGAAGGTCTTCGCGAACAAGGCCGCCGTCAACGGCTTCACCGCGTACCCGGGTCCGGACCAGGAGCACGGCACACACGTCTCCGGCACCATCGCCTGCAACTTCGAGACGCCGGCGAACATCGCCGGAGTGGCGCTGCCCTACAAGATGTCGGGCGTCGCCCCGCGGGCGCTGCTCGGCAACTACAACGTCTTCCCCGGCGACATCGACAACGCGCGCAGCGAGGACATCCTCAACGCGCTCGACGCGGCGTACGCCGACGGGTTCGACGTGGCCAACATGAGCCTGGGCGGCAACGCCCACGGCGTACAGGACCTGCTCACCATCGCGGTGGACAACCTGGACGAGGCCAACATGGTGGTGGCCGTCTCGGCCGGCAACGACGGCCCGGGGCACTACACCGTCGGCTCTCCCGGTAGCGCGGAGCGTGCGCTCACCGCAGGCGCCAGCACCGTTCCGCACTTCATGGGCGCTCCGGTGACCGTCGGCGGTTCGTCGTACGGCGCGGCGCTGGGCGACTTCGGCGCGCTCACCGAGAACATCACGGGTGACCTGGCCGCCGTCAGCGGCTCCGGCGCAGCTGGTCTCAGCACCGCCTGCACCGCGATCCCCGCCGATCTGACCGGCAAGGTGGCGCTGGTCGCCCGCGGCACGTGCAGCTTCTCGGAGAAGATCCTCGCCGCGCAGAACGCCGGCGCGAAGGCCGTCCTGGTCGTCAACAACGTCGGCGGCGACCCGATCGCCATGGGCAAGGGCGGCATCCCGACCGAGCCCACCGTTCCGGCGCTGCAGCTGAGCCTGGCCGACGGCGCCGCCGTCGCCGCGCACAGTGGACAGTCGATCACGATCGGCTCCACGCTGCAGTACTTCACCACGCAGAACGTCGACATCATGGCCGGGTTCTCCAGCCAGGGCCCGACCGACGTCGACTTCCGGGTCAAGCCGGACGTCGTGGCGCCGGGCGTCAACGTGCTCAGCTCGATCCCCAACTTCCTGTGCTCGACGCCGCCGTGCTTCGCCTTCCTGCAGGGCACCTCGATGGCCTCGCCGCACCTCGCGGGGACCGCGGCCGTCGTACGCCAGCTCCACCCGGACTGGACCGCCGAGCAGGTCCGGTCGGCCATCGTGAACACGGCCGACCAGGGTGTGCTGCGTAACGCCACCGCGACCGGACTGGAGCAGGACCTGCTCATCACCGGAACCGGCCGGGAGAACGTGGTCTCGGCGCTCAACGCCGTCGCCGCGATCGGCCCGGTCAGCACCTCGTTCGGCGCGGTGCCGGCGGGCTCGGGCCAGGCCGGTTCGAAGACCGTCACGATCACCAACCTGAGCGGGTCGGCCCAGACCTTCACCCTCGCGGTGACGCCGGTCGGCGGCACCGGGGTGGCGTTCTCGGTCAGCGCCTCGTCGGTGACCCTGGCCGCCGGGGCGAGCACCACGGTGCGGGTCGCCTTCGACGCCGACAAGGGCGCCGGCGCCGGTGACCACACCGCACTGCTGAACATCAGCAGCGGCGGCAGCGTCGTGGCGCACTCGGTGCTCTACGCCTTCATCAAGTAAGCCCACTCCGCACCACAGGGGGCGGCCGGAACCTCGGTTCCGGCCGCCCCTTCTTGCCTGCAGCTCGGCGGGGGACAATGGGCGCGTGATCTACGTCGACCGGGCTCGGTGGCCCGCCCACGGGCGGCTGTGGGCTCATCTGGTCAGCGACGTCTCGTACGCCGAACTCCACGTCTTCGCCGAGATGATCGGCGCACCACCGCGCGGCTTCGACCGGGATCACTACGACATCCCGGCGGCCCGGGTGCCTTGGGCGATCTGGCTCGGCGCGAATCTCGTGGAGTCCCGAGAGATCGCGGCCCGGCTACGCGCTTCCGGACTCCGCCGCCCGAAGCACCTCAATCACCGGTGACTCAGCGCGCTGGATCAGGGATCTGTGTCGAATCTTGAGCCAAGATTCGACCGTGATCCCTGATCCAGCGCTCAAGTGGTCAGGGAAGCGAGTTCGCGGGTGAGGTTTGACCGCGCCTTGGCCTCCCATAGATCGGCCAACGCCGGGATGCGGAAGAGCGCCGGTAGGTCCAGCAGGCTCTGCAGGACGGCTGCTCGTCCACTGCGGAACGCCTCGTCGGGAACGTGGGCGTACTCGGCCCGCACGGCGTCGGCGTACTCCTGATAGGACGGCCAGTCCCGGGCGAGGACGGCCAGATCCGCGTCCGCCAGCAGGGCGCCGTTGCGGTCGCCGGGTTCCACCGCGTGCCCGGCCGTCAGGCGTACCAGTCGGATCACCTCGGCGACGGCCGGAGCCGGCAGCTCGCAGCGTTCCAGGAGGCGCGCGGACAACTCCGCGCTGGCCTCCTCGTTGTCCGCGGACCGCGGGTCGTAGACCGCGTCGTGCCCCCAGGCCGCGAGCCGGACGAGGTCGGGATCGGCCGCGAAGGCGGCGTGCTCGTCGATGATCGCGAGCATGAACCGCAGGTGGTCGACGGTGTGGTAGTGGCGGTGGGGCTCCGACCAACGGGCCAGCAACTCGGTCGCGACGTCGTCGTCCGCACGGCCCCCGGCCGCGATCACGCTTGCGCGGAAGTGTCCGGTCAGTTCCACATCGCGAGCATAGTTCCAACCCCGTTCACCATCCCGTGCGCGCGGT